>CAMLLE010000081.1 GCA_946480555.1 uncultured Verrucomicrobia subdivision 3 bacterium | reverse complement strand
GGTCCCGGAACCGGTGGTGTTCCTTACGCGAACTTCTACGACGCCGTGAAGAGCGTTTACTACCGTGAGCTGACAAAGCAGCTCCCGGATTCGGTGGATGATTCCGGCACGGTGGAAGCGGTCGTGGTCATCGCCAAGAACGGGGACGTGATTTCGTCGCGCATCGTCAAGCGCTCGGGTATCGCTGCTGCGGATCGCGCGGTTCAGAACACCTTGAACAACGTGCGGTTTGCCGCACCGCTGCCCGCGACCGAAACCAGAAGCCAGCGGGAAGTGACCATCAATTTCAACATCAGCGCGATTCGACAACTACTAGGATGAGAACAACGCATTTGGTTCGTTTGGGAATACTGGCCTCCACGATTTTGCTCTCGGCCCAGAGCTGGGCGCAAATCGGCATCGACGTGAGCGTCAAAGGCCCCGGCCGCGTGCCCCCGATCTGGGTTTCCATGAGCGGCATCAGTGGCGAGGCCGCGGAGGTTTTGCAGTTCGATCTTTACGTGCAGGGCTTCGCGTTCACGAATGCAGAATCCGCGCAATACCTGATCACGGGCAGCGCGAATGGAAACCTCCAGGCGCGCGCCACGGATGCGATTACGAAGCAGCAGCTGGTCGGCAAGGCATATTCCGGTGCTTCGCTGCGGCGTCAGGCGCATTCGTTCGCGGATGATTTTGTGGAAGCCATTGGCAACGGCCGCAAAGGCATCGCGCGCACGCGCATCGCTTACAAATCCGGATCGGGCAACAACAGCGAGATTTACGTGGCCGATTTCGACGGGTTCAATCCGCAGGCAGTGACGGCTGACAAGACGATCGTTGCAGCCCCGGCTTGGGCGCCGGGCAAATTCGGCCTTTGCTACTCCTCTTACAAACTGGGTAACCCGGCGATTTTCTATCACGACCTTTCCACTGGCGCGCGCACCAAGGTGGCTTACTACGGCGGCTCCAGCATCAGCCCGGCGGTTTCGTTCGACGGAACCAAGGTCGCCATGATCCTCAGCAAGGGCGGGAGCCCTGACGTTTATGTATCGAATCTCGACGGCTCAAATCTGAAACGGCTCACTTCAACACGCGAGGCAGAGTCGTCACCGTGCTGGTCGCCGGACGGTCAATCGATCACGTTTGCAACCGAGATCAAAGGCCGCCGCATGCTGGCGAAAGTCCCTGTGGAAGGCGGAGCCGTGAAGTCGGTGCCGACGCCTGGTTTCTTGAATCCCACCGAGCCTGAGTGGTCGCCGGACGGCAAGTATCTCGCCTTCACTTCGCAAATGGGCAGCTTCCGGATTTGCGTGCTGGACACCGCGAGCGGAACGGTGACGGAGCTGGTTCAAGGTGAGGATCCGACATGGGCGCCGAACTCGCGCACGCTGGCGTTTACGCGGCGGCAGAGCGGCGGCAAGCGCGGCCTGTCTCTACTTGACGTGCCGACTAAACAGTACAAGGATGTCACGCGAATTTCGGGCAGCAGTTCGCAACCCAGTTGGGCCAAATAGCCCTTTCGAAAGATACGAATGAAAGTCATGCGTCTGACGACATTTCTCGCCATTGGATTGGCGATGTCCGTGGCGGCGGTAGGTTGTCGTAAAAAGCCAGTGGGCGTGGAGAACATTCCGAACCAGCCGATTGCCGACGTTCCGGACGTGCAAACGATGCCGCCCGTCACCGATCCTTTCGCAAACCAGATGCCGGGAACGGGAGACGTGACCGAAACTCCGATGCATCCGATGGGTAATCCCGCGGATCGTCAGAGCTGGAAGAACGACGCCGACATTTTCAAGATTCACACCGTTCATTTTGGCTTCGACAGTTCGGCCATTGGCTCGGATGAGAAGTCCAAGGTCTCCGCGGTGGCCGATTACTTGAAAACCCATGCCCAAGATGCTGTGCGCGTGGAAGGTCATTGTGATGAACGTGGCACCGAGGAATACAACCGCGCGCTGGGCGAACGTCGCGCCCAAGCGATTCGGGATGAATTGATCCGGCTCGGCATTGATGCCGGGCGTGTGGATACGCTCAGCTTTGGTGAGGATCGGCCGGTGAACCCTTCGCACAACGATGAAGCCTGGCGACAGAATCGTCGCGGTGAGTTCATTCTGCTGAGCCCGCCTCAGTAACTTTTCAATTCAGAAGGCAAATCATGAAACTGACGAAACTTTCGATGGTGCTGGCACTGGGCGTGGTGCTCGGTCTGACTGCGGTGGGCTGCAAAACGAAGAAGAATCCGCAGACGCCATTGTCGGGAAGCGGAACAGGTCCTGGCTTTACTACTGGAGGACTTCCGCCAGGCGGAACTTTTGGTCCGGGCTCCGGGTTGAACGGCGACGGAATTTCAGATCCGCTCGCCCCCGGCGGCGGGGAAGCAGCTCCGTTCGATCCCGATCAGATGAATCAGGATCGCGCAGCGCTGGCGGCTTACACGATCTACTTCGGATACGACAGCTCCGCGATCAGCCCATCGGAGCAATCCAAGCTCGACGCAGTGGCTGCTGCGCTGCGGAATGACCCCGCTGCGCGCCTTTTGGTCGAGGGGCATTGCGACGAACGTGGAACTGAAGAATACAACCGCTCCCTTGGCGAACGTCGCGCGCTTGCGGCCCGCGAAGCGCTCGCCTCAATGGGAGTTGAACCGGCCCGCGTCGCCACCCGCACCTACGGCGAAGACCGTCCGGCCGACATGAGCCACGGCGAATCTGCCTGGGCCAGGAACCGCCGCGACGAATTCGTCCTGCTTCATCCCCGTTGATCGACAACCCTGGCTCGCGGTTTTGGCGCTTTACTGAGCCGCCAACCCGACGTACCGTGCTTCGGCTCGTTTTATGAATACTATTTTTGCAGCAATGCTTGGCGGCTGGGAAATCGTCCTGATTCTCGCCGTGGTTTTGATTTTGTTCGGTGCGAAGAAGTTGCCGGAACTGGCGAAAGGTCTGGGAACGGGCATCAAGGAATTCAAGAAAGCCACGCGCGAAGTGACCGATGAAATCCAGCACGCGGCGGATGAACCTCCGCCCGCTCCGCGCCGTTTGCCGCAGAATCCTCCCGCCGAATCGCAGCAGACCGTGCCTCAATCTTCATCCGGCCCGAAAGCCTGATTCGCTGAACGCTTTCTGTCATGGCCGAAGAACCGGAAGCGGAACGCATTGACGAAACGGAAGCGGAAGGCGGACCAGTCAAATCATTCCTGGAGCACCTGGAAGATCTCCGCTGGGTGCTCGTCAAGAGCGCGGTTGCGTTGGTGATCGCGATGCTCCTTTGCCTCATCGCAGGCAATCACGTCGTTACCTTCCTCAAACGGCCCCTCACCAAGGCGACTGTTTCCTATCCCGGAACCAACCAGGTTGCGACCGTGCTATACGGCACCAATCGACTTGGCGTTTTTCCGATTGAACCAGAACAGCAACGCGCCCTGAACCTGGGCACGAACCGCTTTATTGCCGTTCGCGTTGAGCCAACAATCGTCGGCACAAACCAGGTTTTATCGTGGCGTGTTGATACGGATCCGTCGGTCGCAGAACGCGCGCGGTTGATGCAGATCGATCTCATCAACCTCAGCCCCGCCGGAGGATTCATCGTTGCCGTGCAGGTGGCGTTTTACGGCGGAATGGTGTTGGCCGGACCGTTCATTCTGTATTTTGTGGCGACGTTTGTTTTTCCGGCGCTGAAGCTGAACGAGCGGAAGTATGTTTATCGCGGATTGTTCTTCGGCGGCGGCCTCTTCTTTACCGGCGTAGCCTTCTGCTATTTTGTGCTGATGCCGCTCGCGCTCGCGGCGTCGCAGATGTATTCGAACTGGCTCGGGTTTGATGCCTTCCAATGGAAAGCGGAGGACTACATCAGCTTCGTCTGCAAATTCATGCTCGGAATGGGGCTCGGCTTCGAACTGCCGGTTGTGATCCTGACGCTCGTGAAGATCGGCGTGCTGAACTACTCGATCCTCTCCAAAGCGCGCCGTTACATGATCGTGGTCAACCTCATCCTCGGCGCAGTGCTGACCACACCGGAAGTGATTACGCAGGTGGCGATGTTCATTCCGCTGCAACTGCTCTACGAATTGAGCGTGCAAATCGCGCGATATTGGGAACATCCGGAACCGGCCAAAGTGCGGCGGCAGGTGTTGATCACCCTCGCGATCGTCGTGAGCGCCGCGCTCGTGGTTTGGTATCTGTATCAACGCGGCGCGTTTGACCGTCCCAGCAAACCGTCGTCGTCCTCGTCGTCGTCGCTCGTTCTCGAGTGAAATTCCGTTTTCGAGGACGAGGACGAGGAGGATTACGACGGCCAGGTGTTCTCTGAATTAACGGTCAAGTGGCGCTCAGGAGCCGGCTTTTGCCTGAGCGGGGAATACCTACCTGACCAAACCCAAAACTCTCTTTACAAAGAGGTTGATCGCGATAATCTCCGACGCAACAGAATCGAACTCTATGCGAAAAACTGTCTCCCTCCTCGCTCTTCTCGCTGCGGTAGCTCTTGGTTCCGGTTGCGCGAATGTCGAACGCAAAATGGGCCGTGGCATTGCCAATACCATGGAAATTCTCCGCGCCGGCGAGTTCCGACGCACGATGGAACAGACCGCTTTGTTTGAATCACCGGACGACGCTTATTCACTTGGAATCGTCCGCGGCGTCAACCGCACGCTGGCCCGCACCGGTTTGGGTGTTTACGAAATCGTGACCGCGCCGCTGCCGCCTTACGATCCGATTTTCACGAACTACCTCGCGCCGGGACCGGTTTATCCGGACAACTACAAGCCCGCGTTGCTCGCGGATTCCATGTTCGATAACGACACGTATTTCGGCTACACCGGCGGCGATATCGCGCCAATCATGCCCGGAAGCCGTTTCCGCATTTTCGACGCTCGCTGAGAGCACTGCTGTTTTCCGAAGCACGCGCCAACGGTCTGTTGGCGCGTTTTTTCTATGACCATCGACAAAGCCTCGCCCTGCAAGGTCAACCTTTTGCTTAATATCCTGGGCAAACGCCCGGATGGTTTTCATGAACTGGAAACCGTGATGCACCCCGTCCGGGTGTTCGACCACCTCACGTTCAAACGCGGCGGCACCGGCATTGGGCTTACGTGCAGTGATCCAACCCTGCCCACGGATTCCGGGAATCTCGTTTATCGGGCGGCGGAAGCGTTCCGCACCAAAGCCGGAATCGCGGACGGAGTTCAGATTCACTTGGAAAAGAAACTGCCGCTGGCCGCTGGACTCGGCGGTGGCAGTGGGAACGCGGCGACAACATTGGTTGGGTTGAACGAGCTGTATGGTAATACGCTCGGGCCGGAGCAGTTGTTCGATGCGGCCGCGAGCCTGGGTTCGGACATCCCGTTTTTTCTTCAAAGCAATCCCGCGCTGGCGACGGGTCGCGGGGAGAAGGTGGAATCGTTGCCACCGTTCAAAGCAATGAAGGGAGCGGCATTCCTGCTGGTGCATCCCGGATTCGGAATTGCAACGGCTTGGGCGTATCAGACATTGGCGCGCTATCCAGAAGCGCTGAACGGAAAACCTGGGCGGGCGAACAAGCTGATCGAAGCGCTGCAAACTTCAGATCTCGCGACTGCTGGCCAGCAATTCTACAACTCGCTGGAAGCTCCCGCGCTGCACAAGTATCCGATCCTGATTCTGTTCCAGGAGTTCCTCCGCTCCAATGGCGCCGCTGTCACGCTCATGTCCGGCAGCGGTTCGACTACGTTCGCCATCGCACCAAGTCTGACGGATGCAGAACAACTGCTGGAGAAATTCCGCAGCAAGTTCGGTCCGAGTCATTGGACCGCAGTTGTGGAGGTCTGAACGAGGGATTCGCGGAGACTTGGCAATCGAGTCCCCGCTTCAGCCTTCGTGTGGCGCCTGCAATTTGTGTCCTGCCTCAGCCAGCTTCGATTTCAACGCTTGGAAGCGCTTGTTCCAATCGGTCCAGCTGACTGCCCAGCGATCGTCCGCGGCATACTTCCGCCGATACTCATTCCAACGGTCCGATAGCGCTTTGAATTCGCGCACGGCCGCGGCGGTGTCGCCCCATCGCGCATACGCTTCTGCCAGCACCAGCCGGTTTTCCGGAAAATCCGGCTCCAACTCCACGGCCCGCCGCAAATGATGACGGGCTTTGGCCCGGCTGCCGATGCTGCCAATGGTGGGCGCCTCCAAGTAGAGCATGCCGAGATTTCGATCAGATCCGGCGAAATCGAACTTCTCCTTCAGCCGCCGCGAAGCTTGAAACTCGACTTCCATTTGATCGACCAACCGCAAGGCACCGATGCTTTTGGTGCGCGCGAGCTGGCCCAAATTCATTCCAAGGTAGTAGTGAGCCTCAGCCAGGTTGGGTTGGCGTTTGACGAGTTGTTTTGCCACCTCGATACCGGTTTCGGCCACCTCGGCGCGTTCCGCGTCGTTCTTCGCGAACTCCCCAAGATCGAAACACGCCCGCGCAAACTGCCAGGCCATCTCGGCATTTGTGGGGTTCGCCTGATACCGGCTGCGGTATTCGAGGAACACCTGCTTCGCGCGGGCGGCGGGAGTGAGTTTGGCCGGGGCCGAGTCCGTTCCAGCTGGCGTCGCGGCGGCTGCCGTGATCGGAGCAGCTGAAATCATGAAGGCGATGAGCCAAACTGCGCGCATGTTGATCCTTTGACGCACAATTCGGTTCAATTTCTTCATGTAGAAGCAGCTAGCAATGGGTGGAACGCCTTCCGAAATAGGGGTTGCTAACATCACTTCCCGTCTTATACTGCCGCCTGAGTGAGATCAAACGGCAAATGGACCCAGCTCGCGCTTTGCTCCCTGCTTCTGCTCCTGGCAGTGGGTTGCGGTGGGATCAATGCGTCCAAGTCCGTTTCCCCCCTGGACTTTTTCCTCCCTGGGCTGATGCAGGTCGATCCCCCACCTTCTGATCCGACCTTGCCCGAGGCTGAACCGGTCAAACTTGTCGCTCAAATTTAATCAGCTATGCGATTTCCCTTCGCGTTGTCGGCGAAAATCGCCGGACACATCATTAAACATAAGCTCAAGCGCACGCCAAAATTTGCCATGGTGCTGCAATTGGAGCCTTTGCACACCTGCAACCTGACCTGCACCGGCTGCGGTCGCATCCGCGAGTATTCCACGTCGCTCAAGGACATGGTGCCGCTGGAGAAATGCCTCGAAGCGGCGCGCGAATGCGATGCACCGATGGTTTCTGTCTGCGGCGGTGAACCGCTGATTTATCCAAAGATCGAGGAACTCATCGCCGGCCTGCGCGAACAAGGCCGCGTCATTTACATCTGCACGAACGGCATGTTCATGCGGAAGAAGATGAAGGATTACCTCGCCGCGATTTATTCGCCGGAAGTTGAGCCAACGCTCAAGCAGTTGCTCGACGAAAAGCTGATCACGGACAAGGACGCCGAAGCGATCCGCAAATCCGATGAGGCCGCGAAGAAGAAGGTCGTCATCCGTCCCAGCGAATGGATGTATTGGAACGTCCACGTGGACGGTTTGGAATACACCCACGACTTGATCGTGGAGCGCGAAGGCGTGTTCAAGGAATGCGTCGAAGCCATCAAGATGGCGAAGATTTTGGGCTATCAAGTCGCGACGAACACCACGGTCTATAAGGAGACGGACGTTCAGGAAATCGAGGACATGTTCAAGTTCCTCAGTTCCCTGAACGTGGACGGCCACACGATTTCGCCCGGCTACGATTATGACGCGGCCAAGAAGGACATGGTCAAGCGCCTCGGCCGCGATCCGAAGGAATTCTTCCTCACGCGTGACATGACGCGGCAGAAGTTCGCGAACATTCTGGATTGGGGCAAGGCGTTCACGATTTTCGGCACGCCGGTGTATCAGGAATTCCTCGCTGGCAAACGCGAGTTGACCTGCACCGCGTGGGCCATCCCGACCTACAACGTCCGCGGCTGGAAAGCGCCCTGTTATTTGATGACCGATGGCCACTACTCCGGCTATCAGGAGATGCTGGCGAAGGTCGATTGGAACAAATACGGCGTGGTGAACGGCAAGGCGCGCGATCCGCGTTGCGAGCATTGCATGGTGCATTGTGGATACGATCCCAGCGGCGCGCTCGGGACCAATTACCAAAGCGGCGACAACTGGAAGAATTTCAAATACAACTTCGGCGCGAAGCCGAAGCCGTTTCCGCAATCGCCTGAACTCCTCAAACGCGCGTTCAACGGCGTCACAATTGGCAAAGGCCATCTGGCGGAAGCCAAGGCGGCGATCAATCCGGCGGCCAGCGCCCGTGGCGCCTTCTCCCGAAAGGAAGAAGAACACACCCATTCCAACGGCGGCTCCTGCGGAACGGGCGACACCTCCGCGCGCGATGAGCTGCTGGCGAAGATCAAAGAGGCCAAGAAGGTCACGACCGAGTAGCCCTTGGCGGTGTCACGTCGAAGCCGTATTGTTTCTCCATGCGAATCCATTTTGATCCTGAAGATTTGAAAAATCTCCCGGTCAAATCCGATCCGGAAATTCTCGGTGGGCGCCTTTGCTTCGCTGGAACCCGCGTGCCGGTGGATGCGTTATGGTCGAACCTCAGTTCGGGAGCGACTCTGGACGAGTTTCTGGACTGGTTTCCGACCGTGACACGCGACCAGGCCGAAGCTGTTTTGAAGTTTGGTTACAAGGTGCTGGAACACGCAGCATGAGGGTGCTTCTGGACGAATGCGTGCCGCATCCACTGCGCAAGCTCCTGGCTGAGCATTGGGTTGCCACCGTGCGCGAATCTGGTTGGAGTGGCAAAAAGAATGGCGAATTGCTGCGAATTGCAGAACAAGAGTTCGACGCCTTCGTCACGTCTGACCGCAATCTGCGCTACCAGCAAAACTTGGTCGGAAGAAGGATCGGCATCGTGGAGCTTCCCACGGCCGAGTTGGAACGTTTTGAAGCACATGGGGCCGGCGATTGCAGCCGCTCTGAAATCGCTGGGACCCGAGAACAATTATATTGAGATTCAGTTACCGGAAATTTAATCAGCATGAGCGCATTATTTCTTTCACCTCCCAGCTTTGACGGCTTTGACGGCGGCGCGGGCGCGCGGTATCAGGCGCGGCGCGAAGTGACCAGCTATTGGTATCCCACGTGGCTCGCCCAGCCAGCCGCGCTGGTTCCCGGCTCCAAGCTGCTCGACTGCCCGCCGCACAACATCGGCGTCGAGGAATGCCTGAAAATTGCCAAAGGTTTCGATCACGTCATCATCAACACGTCCACGCCGTCACTGAAGAACGACTGCAAAGTCGCCGAAGCAATCAAGGCGCAGAAGCCTTCCACGAAGATCGGCTTCGTTGGCGCGCACGCGATGGTGTTGCCGACCGAAACTTTGAAAGCCTCGCCGGCGATCGATTGGGTTGGTCGCAAGGAATTCGATTACACCTGCAAGGAAGTTGCCGAAGGACGCGATTTCTCGAGCATCAACGGGCTTTCCTACAAAGACAAAGAC
>CAMLLE010000080.1 GCA_946480555.1 uncultured Verrucomicrobia subdivision 3 bacterium | reverse complement strand
CCGACCAGCCGCGTGCCGGAATTGAAGAACACAATCGGAGCCGAGCTCCTGAAAGTCCACGTCAGCTACGGGCCACTTGTGCAAAAACTGATTGCGAAGTTCAATTCCCCGGCGAAGGGCAGGCAGGGATCGGTGAAAGCATTTGCACACATCACCGGCGGCGGTTTTGTGGACAACATTCCGCGCGTGCTGCCCTCCAACTGCGACGTCGTGATCCGTAAAGGCAGCTGGGAGATGCTGCCGATTTTCCAGATCATCGCCGAACGCAGTGGCGTGCCGGACGAAGAGCTTTATCAAGTCTTCAACATGGGCATCGGCATGGTGTCGATTGTCTCCCCGGACAAAGCGGACGCTGTCCTGAAGTTCATTCGCGCTCAGAAGCACGACGCCTGGATCATTGGCGAAGTCGTGAAAGGCACGGGCGAAGCGAAGGTCGCTTAACGCGAAACGATTTCACAGGAATCGCGGGTTGGGTAGGGACAGCGCGCTGCGCCGTCCGCGCCCGCGAGGCGGGTGCAAGGATCGCTGCGAATCACCCGTTGGCGTGATTCTTGAAGGTCATTTCCAGAAGCCCTCACCCCTGCCCCGGTCCCATCCGACGGGAGCGGGTGACCGAAGGCCGGGTGAGCGATAGACGCTGTCAGAACTTGCAGCCGCAACGACTGCTCTAATTCAGCTGCGTTTCTCCGAGTTTCAGCATCTGCTTGAACTCCGTTTCGCTGAGCGGCGTGACTGACAGACGCGATTGTTTCACCAGCGGGATCGTCTTCAACACCTTGTCAGCTTTGATCTGCTCGAGCGTCACCGGCCGCTTGAGCGGTTGCACGGGAGCGAGATCCACGCTGGACCAATCACCTTCTTCAGCGGTCGGGTCCAGATACGCTTCCCGGGCGACGCGCGCGATGCCCACCACCTGCTTCTCGGAAACGCTGTGGTAAAAGCAAACCAGGTCGCCCTTCTTCATCGCACGAAGATTGTTCCGCGCCTGGAAATTGCGGACACCGGTCCAAGCCGTTCGGCCGTCCTTGACGAAGGTGGACCACGCGTATGCTTCCGGTTCCTGCTTCACGAGCCAGTAGTTCATGGGAATTTACGATCTGCGATTTACGATTTACGATTCGCGCGTGAGTTTGTCCGACAATCTCCATTCAATTCAACAGCGCATTCAGGCCGCGTGCGATCGTGCCGGCCGGAGTGCTTCTTCCGTCACGTTGCTGGCTGTTACAAAAGGCCAGCCGCCGGAGGTGGTGTCAGAAGCAAGCCGGCTCGGCCTCGTGCTCTTCGGCGAAAACAAGATGCAGGAGGCGAAGTCAAAGATACCTCTCTGCCCAGGCCGCTTGCGCTGGCAGATGATCGGTCACCTGCAAAGCAACAAAGCGCGCGATGCGGTGCAGCTCTTTGAGATGATCCAGAGCGTGGACAGCCTGAGCCTGGCCGAAGAAATCAACCGGCGTTGCGATCAAGCGGCGAAAACGATGCCGATCTTGCTGGAGGTGAATTTGGCGGGTGAAGCGAGCAAGTTCGGCTATGCGCCCCAGCAACTGCTCGCCGATCTGGACGCGATCAACGCGCTGCCGCGGCTTGAAGTTCACGGTCTCATGACGATTCCGCCCTACACCACCGATGAAAATCGCTTGCGGCCGATCTTCCGCCAGATGCGGGAATTGAAATCTGAATGCGAACAACGCCTGGGTGCGCCGCTGGCGCAGCTAAGCATGGGCATGTCCGGCGATTTCGAACTGGCGATCGAAGAGGGCGCCACCATCGTGCGCATCGGCACCGCGCTGTTTGGGCAACGTCCGAAACGGCAGCCAGCCGGCTGAATCTGCTTCGAGCTTCGCTTCGTCCCCTTCTGTGAATTCCGCAGGAGACGAAGCGACGAGTCTCAAACTCACTTGCAGCGTGTGCGCCCGATCAATTCCCCGGCGGCAACTTCTGCTGGCCCAGGTTGCGCCGTGGATTTTCGTAATACTTCGCCACCGCCTGGGATCGGGAACGCACGCGGAGCTTCTCGTAAATCCGACGGATGTAATTGTGAACCGTCGCGTATTCGAGGCCGAGTGACTGGGCAATCTCCTTGTAGAGATAACCGCGCGCGAGCAACTCCAGAACTTCCTGCTGGCGAGCGGAAAGCTGCGCGGTCTCGTCTTCCACCGGAATTGGCCGGCGAAAAGCCTGCACCACTTTGCGCGCAATCACACTCGTCATCGGCGATCCGCCGGAATGGACCTGACGGATGGCGAGCAGCAATTCCTCGCGGGTGGCTTGCTTCAGCAAATATCCGCTGGCACCGGCGGCCAGCGATTCAAACACGCGTTCCGCATCCTCGTAAACCGTGAGCATGATGAACTCGATTTCCGGATGCGCGGCCTTCAGCTGGCGCACGCATTCGATGCCGCTCACGCCCGGCATGTTGATGTCCATCAGGACGACCTGCGGCTGCTCGGACGCGATGCCGAGCAATGCCGCTTCGCCGGACGAAAACACCGCGCAGCAAGAGCAGCCTTCAAACTGTTCCACCGTTTCCCGCAGGTTCGCCCGCAACCGTTCATCGTCATCGACAATGGCGATCCGGATGGTGTCAGTGGTTTTCAAAGCATTCATTCAACACGAGTCATCAGGGCAGGCCGCGCCGCGCGAGCGCGCTTGAACGCGACCGTGAAGCGAACGCATGTCCCGCTCCCGGGCGCGCTGGAAAAATCGCAGCTGCCGCCCACGTCCTCCAACCGGCGGCGCATATTTCCCAATCCATTGCCCCGCCCGGGCACGCACGCAGGGTCCAGCCCGCGCCCGTTATCCTCAATCGCCAAGGTGAACGTCCCTGCTTCGATGTTCAGGCGAATCCAGACTTCCGTTGCGCCGGAATGCTTCACAACGTTGTGCAAAGCTTCCTTGCTCGCGAGGTA
The DNA here is from genome assembly GCA_946480555.1 of uncultured Verrucomicrobia subdivision 3 bacterium. The sequence continues at coordinate 6,533 of CAMLLE010000080.1, read as the reverse complement.
AAGGTTGTGCCGGGCTTCGGCGGAAAGCTGAACGTCCGGCAACTCGGGCGGCGCATCGCAGCGGCAGCGAAGTCCGGCGCGTGCGAGATAATCCTGCGCAAATGTGTTCAAGTAATTGAACAGACTTTCGAGTGTGTCATTGCGCGGATTGATCGCCCAGACCACTTCGTCCATGGCCCGCGTCAGCGCGCGCGCGCGTGAGGCGATTGTCCGGATGCGATCCTGCACGGGAGTGATGTCGTGCAACTCCGCCTGAAGCCGGTCGCCTTCCATGATGATCTCGGTCAAACCGCTGCCGAGGTCGTCGTGAATGTCACGCGCAATGCGGCCGCGTTCGTGGTCCATGGCGCGTTGAAATTCCAGGGCTGCGACATGCCGCCGGACCCGTGCGCGGGAAATCTGCCAGGCACCGCCAGCGACGGAGCCGAGCAGCAGCAACGCAGCGGTTACCTGGACTGAGCGATGTTGATAGAAGCGCGGCACCACTTGAATCGCGAGAGGTCTGGCCGCTTCGACCCACTGGCCATCAACGCCTGCGGCCGCTACGATGAAATCATAGCGGCCGGGATTCAAATGGCTGTAGCTGACCGACCGCGTGGCGCCGACTTCCATCCATTGCTGATCCAGGCCGCGCATTCGAATGCGAAAGCGGAAGCGCTCGGCGGAACGCGTGTTGGGAACCGTGAATCGGAGTTCCAGCCGCCGCGCGGCCGAACCGAACCTCAACATTTCATCTGCATCCAGCGCCCGCGGTTCGCCATCCAGCACAGCTTCCTCGATCAAGGGCGCGACCGGACGTTCCTCACGCGGGAGCTGTTGCGGATGAAACGACGCCAGCGAAGTTCCGTTCGGAAACCACAGCCGGCCATCAGGCGCCATTGCGGCCGTTGGCTGACCGGCGCCAGAGCAGATTTTGTTCGCCATCCCCTCCGATCGCGAGAGCCGGAATGATGCAAGTTGAGTTCCATTTCCGGGTTGGAACTCGCGCAACACCTTCTTCGGGAAGCCAAAGACGCCGTTGTCGGAACTGAACCATAGATTGCCCAAGCGATCTTCGATCACCGAGTGCAGATGATGATCCGGCAAACCATCGGCGACGCGGAAATGCTTCAAGTGCGAGCCTTCGAGGGAGACAAGTCCCGCGCCATCCGTTGCCACCCAGAGCGTGCCATCCGCATCGGCGTGCAATGCGCGCACCATGCGCTCTGCCATCCAGGAGCCGGGTGCGACCCGCTCAAAATGCTCACCAACCAAACGAAATAAACCGCCTTCGGAAGCAGCCACCCAGATTTGGCCCGCGCGATCTTCGATCACCGCCCGAATGAACAACGAACGCAATCCGTCGCGCTGATCGAATGCGCGGAACGTTCCGTTCTTCATCCGGATCAAACCGGCGTCGGTGCCGATCCACAGGTTGCCGGAACGATCCTCGGCGAGCGCCAGCACAGCCTTGTTCAGTGCCGTCGGGCCTGAAATCGATTTGAACGATCCGTTCTCCAGACGGAAGAGCCCGCCCCAGGTTCCCGCCCAGAGATTCGTGTGCCGGTCTTCAAAGAGGACTCCGACGTGGAGATTCGCCAGCCCCGCGCTCTGGCCGAAACGAGTGAGAATCCCCTGACGCCACGCCAGGACGCCACTGCCATCCGTGCCGCCCCAGATGCTGCCATCGCGCCGGGCGCACACTGTCAGGAAGATGTTCCGCTCCGAGGACGGCTCAACCGGCAGCGTCGTGACGGCGCGCGGCTCCAATCGGTAAACACCTGCTGCGCGGGTGCCGATCCAGATCTGCCCGTCGCAATCTTCAAACATCGAATCGATGATCACCTGCGAAAGCTGGCCGCCGGCTCCAAGCCGCTGCCATGGACGGTGTGCATCGCGGTAGAAAATTCCGGCGCCATAGGAGGCGTACCACAACCGGCCGGATGAATCTTCAAACAGCACCGCCGCTTTCGACCGGGGCGAATCCTGGTTCCACGGGTACGGCGTGAGCTCCTCGACAAACTCCCCGTCGATCAATTTTCGCACCCGGCCTCCACGGTTGCCCCGCGGGTTCTCTGCGAGGGTGGCCACCCACAATCCCGAATTGGCGCTGCCGCAAAGCGCGCGGACGGGTTGCGCGGACGGACGAACGGATGCCGAGGGTTTCCAACATTCACTCACGAACTCCGTTAGGGCGCCTCCGGCATTCGCCCAGACGCGGCCGGCGTTTACTTCGATCCTGCCGACCTGTGGAGAGGGCAAACCGCTGTTTGTGCCAAACCATTCCAACTGACTGGCCGACCAGCGGATTACGCCGCCGCCGTCGAGACTGATCCAAACGCGATCGTCTTGCGCGGCGAGCGCGTTCACCGGCGGAACCGTTCGACCGAGGTCCACGCGATTGAACTTTCCCTGCTTGAGACGCGACACACAGCCGGTTGCCGGACTGCGGGTGCCAATCCAAAGCGCGCCGAGGGAATCCAGTTGAAGTGCCGAGATATGGTTGTTCCCGATCTCTGGAGCATTGTTGGTGTTGAAAACCACGAAGCGGATGCCGTCGAAACGGACGAGGCCGTGCAGCGTGCCGAACCAGATGTAACCGTCGCGCGTCTGGGCGATGGCATTCACGCGGCTGCTTGGCAGACCGTCTTCAACATCCCAACCGCGGATGATGAACTCGCGATCCGTCTGGGTCTCTGTGGTTGCAGCTGTCACTGGCGCGAGCAACATGAAAGCGAGCATCAACCGGAATGCCCGGATGCGGCGAAAGGATTCAGCCCTGCTCGTGTGCAGATCCGAGGGAGCCATGGCGCGATACTACGCCGCTCCGTTCTGACGATTCAAGCCACCGAACTGGTGATGTCATCGTGAAATCGGCGGGAGCGCTCCTGCCAGCGCCCCCGCCCTCCGACCGCGATCACCTCTGAATCCGGAAATACTGCTGCGCGTTTGTCGATTCGATCGTGTGGGCGAAGCTGAATCCAAATGAATCCGGCACCACCATCCACGGCCCGGGCAATTCCGGCGCGAACATCAGCGCACCAGCGTCCCAGCTGAACAGCATCTGCCCCGGTGATGATGTCAGATCGGTCGCAAAGCTCGGCGTCGCGAGTGCTGGCGGAGTCGGTCCAGCCCAAGCCGCAGGCACCGTCGAATTGTAGCCGGATTTGCTGATGTAGATGTCATCCACATACACCGTGGCCGCAGATCCGCCGTCGTTGCCCACGACCAGCTGGTTCAGGTGAATGCCTGTTGCGGTGAGGAAATCCGGCTCGAGATCGCGATCGGTTACCCAATCGGAAGCAATCAGCGTGCGTCCGGTTTCGCCGAGGCGCTGAATCCAGATGGAGAAACGGTCGCCTGTATTCGTCGCATCCACGGACGTCACATACGTGCCGTTCGTGATGTCGATCCAGACATTGTACACCTGTTGCTGCTCGAGCTTGCGCGGCACCAAGGTCGTGGCGGAGATCGGTTGAATCGCACCGTTGCGTGCGCCGATGGCAAGGTCTGTGGCGAGATCGCTGTTGAAGCGAACGATCGGCCCCACGTCGGTATCGACATCATTCGGACTGCGGAGGCTCTTATCGGTCAGTCCCAGCTGATTCAGGAATGTGCCGGCGTTCGGGGCATCCTGAACGTAGATGCGCGCGAACAGGGTGCGGGCCTGCCCTTGATCCAATGAGAGTGATGCCATGGGCAAAAGCGCGAGCTGGCCGCCGCCGGAAGGTGTGTTCAACATGCGATTGCCGCCGAGATCTTCAACCGTCGAGCCGCCATTCATGTCCGACCAGAAGGCATTGGCGAGCGGACCGGCACTGTAGGTCTGGAAGTTGTCCACCAAGCTCCAGCCGGGCGATACACCGTTCACGACCGCAATCGAAGTTTGCGCCATCACGGTGTTTGTGCCGCGCTGAATGGTGAGCGTGAAAGTCGTGGAGGCAGTCAGGTTTGAAACCACGACGAAACCAAACCCATTCGTTGTGCGCGCGAGCACGCTGCCAATCCCCTGATCGATGCTCACTGCCGCAGCGGTGCTGCTCACGTTCCAGCGGAGAATCGCATTTTCACCGCTGACGACTGCCGGGAAATCGGGACGGAAGCTCGTGATTTGCAGCGGCGTCAACACCGGCAGCGCAGCGGGCGTGACGTTCGTGGAGAGCATCATGATTTCCTCGTCCGTCAGCGCGCGATTCCAGACGGCGACGTCGTCAATCATTCCACCGCCAAACACGCCGGAGATTCCGGAACTGCGCAGCGAACCGCCGATCGTCGTGTTGTGCGCCGTGCGCGGCAGGCGAGGCGAGCCAACGAACAGCGGATCGCGCATGCCATCGACGTAAAGACGCGCAGTCAATTGCGGTAACGCTCCGCCGACTTCTTCTTGAACGTAAACCAGATGATGCCAGACGCCGCCGGGATTTACGGACGGATCGTAGAACACCGGAAGCGAGGAAATACCTGTGGGCACGGCTGCCAGGTTCTGGTTCGAGTCGTTGCGGACGAAGATGCGCGCGCTCGTCCCGGCCGGAGCTGAACCATTCACCTGGCCCAAATTGTCCACTTGCCCGAGACTCAACCACGGATTTGCGGAGCCCGAATTTCCTTCCGCGAAGAAACGCTGGCCGGGCTGGTTTGTCGGCGCGTTGATCCAGAGCGACACCGTGAAGTTGCGGTATTGCGCCAGCGGCAATGCGTCGCCCGCTGAATGAATTCGGCTGAGAATGCCATTCGTGTTGAAGCGCATGGCGTTGCCCCATTTTCCTGGAACGATGTTGGCGGAACTCAATCCCGTGCCGAGCACCATGTCGTAACCGCGCACGACTTCCGGCGTGGTGATGCCCTGAACGGCGTCCAGCGGCCAATACGCGATCTGGCCATTGGTCAGGCTCGCCGGCTGAGGCGAAACGGTGCTTACAAGAATCTGAACCGGGTCGCTTTGCGTCCAGCCGTGAGCGTTGGAGATAATCACGCTGTAGCTGCCCGAGTAACTGGCCTGCATGTTCGTCATGACGAGCAGATTGCTTTGCGAACCGGCGATCGGCATCCCGGTGATTTCGCCGAACTCATTGGTCTCGGTCAAATCCTCCAGCGGTGAGCCATCCTTCAACCATTGGTAGGTGCGCGGGTGCGCGCCCATCGCCAGCGCTCTCATGGCGAAGGAATCTCCCACGAGCAGATTGGAGTTGCCGACCGGCTGGTTCGTGATCGCAGGCGCGGACGCGAGGATCGGAAGCGTGATGCCGTTGGTGCGGACCTGGTTGATCTCTTCAGCCGTGAGGGCCCGTTCCCAAACCGCAACGTCGTCGATCAGACCATTGAAAAATGCGGTCGGGCCAGTTGAGTTCACCAACGCTCCCAGGGAAAGCGTGTTCAACGTGACCGCTCCCGGAACGCCATTCGGCTCCGGCACGCGCGTGTTCCGATAAACTTTGGGATCGGCCAAACCATCGATGTAAACCCGCGCCGTGCCGTTCGAATCCACCCACACGACATGATGCCAGTTCCCATCGAACGGCATGTTCGTCCCCAGCGTCTTGCCTTGATCGGCAAAGGTGAAGTTGCCAAAGAACCAGTTGTTGCCCGGCGTGCTGTCATTGCGGATTGCGGCTGCGAGCACGTTTGTGCGGCCGCTCGACGCCCAATCGGTGGTCAGGCGGAAAAATGGATTATTGTTCGCGTTGTTTGCTTCGGCGAAAACCGCGCGAGCCTGCTGGGTGGCGCCGATGCCCTTCACCCAGAACGACACGGTGTAATAACGCGCATCGTAAACGGGCAGTCCCCTGCCCTCGCCCACGGCGTAAACCTGGCTCAGGTATTTGGCCGCGCCGTCGAAGGATACGGCGCTGCCGCGAATCCCTGCCACCACGTCGCCGCTCGTCATGGTGAAATTGTCGGACAGATGATTCCCGTTCGGTCCGAGATCCGGACTGATGTTCATTCCCGAGTTCACGTCGTTCGTGAGAACATCGAGAGGCCAGTAGGCCACGAGACCGTCCCGGACATCCGCGGACGCGCTGTGGAAGCTGATGACTGAGGCGCAGCAGACAGATGCAAAGGTGATAAGGCGTTTCATAGGTTGGGTTCTGGGCGCGGCCCTGGATCAGAGCTCACGCTGGGCTGACAATGGTTGCGCCGACTCTAGGCACGACTGCAATTCGCTGTCGCGAGGCCAATATTGTCCCCACAATAAGAAGTCCCGGCTGGCGTTCAGGCTCGATCTGTTGCCGGCCGCCAAGTGGCACGCTTGGCAGAAGGATTGTTTTGCCAAGGAACGCATTCAGCCATTCAAGCAGGTGCAACCGCGCAAAGCGACGGCTTTGCCCGGCGCGCGCCGTTGGGTGAGCAAGCGCGGCGGTGATGGCAAACCGCTCGAGCTCACGACACTTTCGGCGCGTCTGTTCAGCGAAACGAGCGCGTGGACCTTGGAAATGCGAGCTGCTCTGGTGACGGAGACGTGCACTTTGCTGGAGCTCACGAACGTGCGCATCAAAGACAATTCGGTCCTGATCACAGGCGAGTTGGGCGAACACAGCGTGCATCTCGACAACGCC
>CAMLLE010000079.1 GCA_946480555.1 uncultured Verrucomicrobia subdivision 3 bacterium | reverse complement strand
ACTCATCTGCGGTGCATGATCGGGAATGATCACTCCATCGAAGTTGTTCCTTTTCAGAATCAGCAACACGCGCAACACGTCCACTTCGTCGTCATCGATGAAGGTTTCCTTGTAGTACGGAACCTTGTCGCGAACGTTGCGCAGATGCACGTAGGCGAGCTTGTTCTGACGGCTGTAGGTTTCCACCGCATCGTAAACATCGCCATCGCGCATCTCGGCGATGGTGCCTACGCAGAACTCCAAAGCGTTTGAGCGGCTCGGTTTGAGGTCGATGAGTTTCTGATAAAGCTGCGGCTGCCAGACCAATCGCGGTTGTGCGCGAACAAACTCCATGGGCGGATCGTCGGGATGCGCCGCCAGCTTCACGCCAGCTTCTTCAGCAACGGGCACCAGTTCGTCGAGGAAGAACCTCAGCCGCGCCCAAAGCTGCTCGTGCGTGGCAGAGGGGACATTTCCAGCCGGGCAGTTGTTGTCGTAAACCATGTTCCAGACCATCCCGTTCGGCAGCGGCTTGTCGAGCGGGCCGTCCATGCCGACCGCTTCAGCATCGCCGCGCGCGAACTTCCCTTTCACGCGCCCAGCCACGCCGGCAATGGAGAAGTTGTAACCGAAGACCGGAATCCCGGCGCGGCCGACGTTTCGGATGATCGTCTTCAGGTTCTCGATCTGTTGCCGCCTTTTCGGCCCGTCCAGCAGCACGTCGTGCCAGTGTGCGGGATCGAAATTCTCGATACCCTCAAGCTCGAGACCGTGCTCGTTGATTTCGTTTCGGATCGCCGCGAGTTCTTCGTAGCTCCAAAGCTTCGCGGGATCGCCCGCCAGGCCCCATCCGGAATCGTCGCCGCATGGCTGATCACCGGGCTGATTGCTGCGCGAAGAACGAAAATAGTCCACGAGGTGAATGATCAGGTGCGTGCAGCCGCACTGTCTGGCGAAGCGATAATGCTCCGCATTGAGCTGATGGCGATAAAGTCCAAGTCCAAGTTTCATGTTCAACGTTCGGCGAAACGCTTTCGGCGAATCGGCGGCGGAAGGATAAGGGCAGGAAACGGCGGCGCGACAGCAAATCCATGGATTCCAGTTCTCCGATCTCAAATCTCAAATCTCAAATCTCAAATTTGAAACTTCAGATCTCAGATCGCCTGCGTGGCTTCCGACTAGAAATCCACCCCATACTTCGACGGGCATTCCTCCATTACGTTTCCCGCAGATAAACCGGCAAAGGGTTGTTTGTCAGCCATGGCATCGACTTTCGAACCGGTGGACAAAACTCAGATGAAACTCGGTCCGCACTACCTCAAACGCTACAAAGACATCGCCCTGCTATTCGGCAAGTATGGCCAGCCGGGGATGATCTCTCGTTTCGGAATCGACGATCAAAGTGAGCGCCTGCCGGGCAATGCCGACGCACAGGAGCTGCCAGACGACCTTGAGCGGCTTGGGCCGACGTTTGTGAAGATTGGGCAGCTGCTTTCCAGTCGCGCCGACCTGTTGCCGGAACGTTACCTGAAGTCACTCGCGCGGTTGCAGGACAAGGTGAAGCCATTTCCGTATCGCGACGTGGAGCTGATCGTTGAAGCGGAGCTCGGAACGAAGATTTCCAAAGCATTCTCCCATTTTGATTACGAACCGCTCGCCGCAGCTTCACTAGGCCAGGTGCATCGCGCCGCGCTTCACGATGGTCGTCCCGTCGTGGTCAAAGTGCAACGCCCGGGAATTCAAAAGCAGATTGCGGATGACTTTGCGGCGCTGGAAGAGATCGCGCGCGTGCTGCAGCGGCTCACGGATTTCGGTCGCCGTTATCAGGTTTCCAAAATACTCGACGAGTTCGGCGCCACGATCAGCCATGAGCTCGATTACCGGCGCGAAGCTGCGAATCTCAACACCCTGGCGGACAACTTGCGCGAGTTTCAACGCATCCGCATTCCCTTGCCCATCGATGATTACACCACGCACAAAGTGCTCACGATGGAATACATCGAAGGCACCAAGATCACTGAACTTAGCCCGCTCACCCGGATGGACATGGACGGTTCGGCGATGGCAGAAGATTTGTTCCAGGCATATCTCAAACAGGTTCTCAACGACGGAACCTTCCACGCCGATCCGCATCCCGGCAACGTGCTGATCACGCCCGATGGCAAAGTGGCGCTGCTCGATCTTGGAATGGTCGGCCACACCACGCCTGCCGTGCAGGAACATCTGTTGAAGCTGTTGCTGGCTGTGAGTGAAGGCGACAGCGACACCGCCGCCGATGTAGCCATCCGCATCAGCGCCACCACGGAGAACTTTGACGAGAATTTGTTCCGCCACAAAATCGGCCATGCCGTGGCCGAACAGCAGAACAGCAAATTGCACGAAATTGACCTCGGACGGACGTTGCTCGAACTCACGAGAACAGCGGGCGAAACGGGGCTTTATGTTCCGATTGAAATGACGTTGCTCGGCAAAACCCTGCTGCAGCTCGATCAGATCGGAACGATTCTCGCCCCGGAATTCGATCCGAACGAAAGCATCCGGCGCAATGCGCGCAATCTGCTGAACCGCCGGATGAAATCGTCGCTGTCCGAAGGCAAAATTTTCGCATCGTTGCTGGACGCGAAACAGTTCCTCGGCGCGCTGCCGTCGCGATTGAATCGGATTCTGGACGCTGTCGGAAACGCCGAGTTGAACGTAAAGGTGCGCCCGGTGGACACGAATTTCCTCGTGGAAAGCGCGCAGAAGGTGGCGAACCGCATCACCACCGGACTCGTGCTGGCGGCGTTGATCGTGGGCGCGGCGTTGTTGATGCAGGTGCCGACGAAGTTCCAGCTCTTCGGTTATCCCGGCCTGGCGATGATCTGCTTCCTGATCGCAGCGGTCTGCGGAATGTGGCTGGTGGTGAACATTGTCTGGCAGGACTACAAGAGCAAGCAACGTCAGCGGCGGTAGTGCGCCCGACCTCAACCCGCAATCTTTCACCATCACAGGGCTTACTCCGTCTGGAGCGTCTTCACGAACTCATCCGCCTTTGCGATGGCCGCATTCATCTGCGCGATGAGTTTGGAAATGTCCGTTTGAATGCTCATCGCCTCACCCTTCAAAGACGCTATGGCCTGCGCGTTCAGGTTATGCTTCAGGTAAAGCACCTGATCCTTGAGCTGCGTCAGCACCGGTTCCATGCTGCGCTCCGCGTCCTTCAACGCGTCGGCCAGGCTGCGATAGCGGTCGCGCGTGGCCTGGAGCTGCCGCCGGCTTCCGCTCTGCAAAGCGGGTGTGGAAATCTGTTGAATTTCCTTCTCCCACTCCGAGAACAAATCGTCGGCGACCTTTTCCACTTCGCGAATGCGTTCCCGAACGCTCTGCGCCTGCGCTGCGCAATCGTCGTATTCCGCCTGCAAGCTGTTGTAGGTCTTCTCGAGATTGCCGCCGCTGAAGCCGTAAAGCTCCTTCAACCGTGTCAGCGCGTCCTTGAACTGTTCGCTCGCCTCCTTCTGCTCGTCCCGTGCCGCCACCACGTTCTTCCACAGCAGATCGCGCTTGTACACGCCGAATTTCTCGTAAGCCGCGTAATAAGCCGAGCGGCAACCGGCGGTGAGCGCCAGGAACGTGAAGATCAAAACAGCTGCAACGAGACGATGGGTTTTCATGGCAACGCGGAGCAGAGTTGCACGCCTCGGCCGCCTCCGCAAGGTGCGGAACTCCCGTTTTGCAAACCGGCTCCGGAACGGCCAACTGCCGCGGCGCTCTGCGAACGCCATTCTTGGAATTCTCGATCGCCGGCAGCTTGGTCCACGCAATCGGCGGTCACAGACCGCCGCTCCAGGGAAGCCGGATCTGCTTCAACTTCATTTCCTTCGTTAACTCCTGTTGAAATTCATCAGCAGCTTGTTTTCGATTCGCCTCTCCACCCGAAAAAGCAAACAGCGCGGAACCGACGCTCCGCGCTGCTCGAAAAACTCGGACAAAGTTCTAGCGCTGGATGCGCGCAGAGCCGCCTTTCGCAAAGGCTTTCACTTGCTCGACACTTGCCATCGTGGTGTCACCAGGGAACGTCGTCAGCAACGCGCCGTGCGACCAGCCGAGATTCACCGCTTCCTGTTCCGATGCACCGGTGAGCAAGCCGTAGAAGAATCCTGCTGCATATCCATCGCCGCCGCCGACACGGTCCACCACGTCCAGTTCGCACGTCGGCGATTGGAAGGTTTTGCCGTTCACCCATGCCACGGCGCCCCAGGTGTGGCGATTCGTGGAATGCACTTCGCGCAGCGTCGTGGCCACGATCTTCACGTTCGGAAACTTTTTCACTGCCTTGTCGATCACCGCGTAGAACGCGCTGGGATCGAGCTTGGATTTTGATTCCACGTCCTGTCCTTCGATGCCGAGGCCTTTCTGCAGGTCTTCCTCGTTGCCGACCAGGACATCGACGTGTCGAACGATGCGGCCGAGAACATCGAGCGCCTTGGACTGGCCGCCCCAGATGTCCCAAAGTTTCTGGCGATAGTTCAGATCGAAGGAAGTCACGGCACCCGCGGCCTTGGCGGCTTTCATGGCTTCGACGATCACTTCGCCGGTTGTTTCGGACAACGCGGCGAAAATCCCGCCGCTGTGGAACCACCGCACGCCCGCGCCGAAAATTTCGTTCCAGTTGAAGTCACCCGGCTTGAGCTGGCCGGCCGCTTCATTGCAGCGATTGTAAAACACCACCGGCGCACGGACGCCCTGGCCGCGATCTGAATAAACGGTGGCCATGTTTGGCCCGCGCACGCCGTCGTGCTTGAAGCGCTTGTAGAACGGCTTCACACCCATTGCGCGGACGCGCTCGGCGATCAAATCGCCAATCGGATAATCCACCATGGCCGAAGCAATGCCGGTGTTCAGCCGGAAGCAGTCCGAGAGATTTGCCGCCACGTTGAACTCTCCGCCGCTCACGTGGATGTCGCAGTGGGTCGCCTTGCGAAAAGGGATGATGCCGGGATCCAGCCGATGCACGAGAGCGCCGAGGGAAAGGAAATCAAGCGCGCCGTCCTTACGAATGTTCAAACCGTAACTCATTTCAGGTCCTCAATTGATGTTGTCGAGATTAACTGTCGTTGAACCGATCCGCTGCGGATGGGAAAGGGTTTCAACCAGCAGCCAAGCCAGCAGCGGGCGACATGATTGAGGAAGGCCCCAAGTTTGTCTTGGGAAAAAACGTGTGATTTTGGGAAACGCACCCTTTGGTTTATGCACCGGCGGAACTGGCCCAAAAATCAAACGGCGCGAGGAACGGAGGCCCTCGCGCCGGTGAAGAACAGCAAACCGATTACAGCTTCAGCCGATAGAAGACATTGGTCTTAGACGGGTCGAAGTTGATCGTCACGTTGGTCACACTGGTGGAACCCGGCACCGGGAACCATGCGTCGGCCGTGAGGCTCACGGAATTGGACTGGAGGGTCCAGCCGAGGTGATCGCCCGGCCAGGAGATCGACAACGAATTCCCGCTCACCCTGGCGACGATGTTGGTCGGGTTGGTCGCGACGCCCGCAACGACGCTCAGCGTGCCGTTGGCGGGATTGAACTCCCACGCGAGGCCCGCGCCGGGCGAACCGACGATGTTCGTGAAGTTTCCTGAAACCGTGTTCGCGCTGAACACCTGGAAGCTGTCGCCAATGTTCACCGCACCGGCCAGGTTCGTGGCGAACAAGGTTCCGTTGTAGGAAATCGAATTCGCGATCACACGGTCACGCGTTCCGGCCGTTTTGTTCACTTCGATCACGTTCGTGCTCGCGCCTTGCAAGGACAGTGAACCGCTCAGTGTCAGCGTGCCGATGCCGTCATTCCCGGGAACCACACGACCGTTCCAAACCGTGACCGCACCAGAGATTGATCCCGAGCCGCCAATGCCGCCGCCGTTGGTGACGGTGACCGCGCCAGAACCAATCTCGCCGTTCACGAGCAACGTGCCGCCACTGACAGTCGTCGGGCCGCTGTAGGTTTCGGTCGCGCTCAAGGCCAACGTTCCTGCACCAGTCTTCGTCAAACCAAAACCCGCTCCGCCGTCGCTGATCACGCCCGCAATCGTGGTCAATGCAGTGTTCGTCACCTGGATGATACGATTGGTGTTGGAGCCAGTGGCGTCATTCCCATTCAGCGTCCACGGACCGGTGAAGGTCAGGTCATGGCTGCCGCCGATGATCAGGGTCAGGTTGTTGGTTGCGCTGGGATATTGAATCGGATTGGCGATCGTGCGTGCGCCGCCGTAGGCAAGCACCTGGCCGCTGCCAGAAGTGTTCGGAAGCTCTGGTGCGAGGAACAACGGGCCCGTACCGATCGGACCCGACGTCACGTCGCCGATGCTGTCAGCTCCAAATCCAATGACACCCGCGGTCGGAAACGTGCCGCCAGTGTAGGTGTTCTGGCCAGCCAAGACCGTCGTTCCAGCACCGCGTTGCACAATGCCACCGGGGCCTGAGATCACGCCGTTGTAAATCTGCATGCCGTTGTTGTTGTAAGGCGCCAGCACCGTGCCATCATATGCCGCCATGGAAGTTCCGGTGCCATTCAGTACGAGATCCGAATTCAGCACAGAGTTCGTGCCATAGACCCGATACCGGTTGGTGGTGCCTGGATTGAAGGGAGACAGAGTGAGCGTTTCTCCCGCTGCACCATTCAGGTTTCCGAGAAGCACACCCGCGAACGCTCCAGAACCTTCAAACTCAATGGTGGCATCGTCGGTGACATTCACGTCACCCTTGATTCCCAAGGAAGCGCTTCCTGTCGGCACAACGTGCAAAATCGCACCCGCTTTCGCTAGAGTTACGGGTCCGCTGCCCAAGCCGTTGTAGTTTTGCAGATAGAGGAACGCCGTTTCATTGCTGATGATCGTGCCGCCGGTGTGAGTGTTGGCGTTGTTCAACGTGAGCTGCCCGGAACCTTTATAAATCATCGTTCCCGGCCCCGCAAAACTTCCGCTACCGCTCAATGTGTAGGGAAGCGTGTTGTCAAACGTCACCGATGACGCGCTCAGGTATGAGCCGACCAGACTGACAATTCGCAACGATGCTGTGTCGTCAAAAGTCACCGCGTCGCCGAAATGGAACACCGTCGGATTTGCGCCAGCATCCTGCCAGCTGGCTGTGTTCTCAAGATCCCACTGGTTGCCCGCGGCGGCCGTCCAGGTCAGGTTGGCGGCCGTTCGCAGCGTCAACGAATTGGTGTCGGAGTTCACACTGAAATTTCCCGCACCGGTGACCACGACGTAGTAACCATTTGCGCCCGTGGCAACGTCGGCAGCACTGGCGGGTGAGATGATCAAGGTATCGCTGGTCGCACCGGAAATGTTCCCGCCGTTCTCGAGATTCGTTCCGTAGCGCTTCCATTGATAGCTGATGTTGAACCCCTGAGCCGCGACGAAGAATGCCGCCGATCCACCGTTTGGAACGGTGACCGGAACGGGTTGGAGTGTGATCTCCGGCGGTGCGGAAATGGTGGTGACCGAACCGTCAACGCTGATGGATGCAATGTCCATGGTCGTTGGCTGGCTTCCAGTGTGGCGCCAACCGATGGCCAGTCCGTCGAACCCTGCGGTCAGGAAGGTCGTATTCGCCGCGATGCCGCCATATTGAGTCAGGGATGTTCCGTTTGTTCCGGCTCCAGCGAACAGCTGGTTCGTGATGGCGAGGCTATTCACATCGTTCAGAGTGATCGTCAATACGTCCGTGTAAACGGCGTTGGTCGGCAAACCGGAAATGAACGGTGTTGTAGAACCGACGGTGGTCGGTCCCGGATTTCCAAAGCTCTGACTGCCACTGCCGCTGGTGATGAGGTCCTGGTTCCGGTTGTCGGGCCCTGTCTGAGCGGCACGCGTCATAATTCGAGAGTTGCCTGCCGCCAGCGCCAGTTGGGCGGCGTACCCCTTCCATTCCTGAACACCTCCGATCGCATGCGTGGTGGAGGAATTCACCGCTGTCCCGTTAAGGCCGCCCGCAACGGGAGCCACTTGGGAGCTATTGTACAATCCGAAACCCATCACCGTGTTGTTGGAAAATCCGGAAGTATTCGTAAATACAACTGTCATCTGGATGTAATCACCCACTTGGGTCAACGCGACGGCGTTGGTGGCGAACAGAGCCTGAATTTCAATATGACCGGCGGACGTCGCGCCTATCCCGAATTTCAGATCGTTCGCAGCAATCGACGGCGCAGGCACCCACGTTTTCGACGACATGGTTTGATAAGCCGTCGAGTTGTCCGTCGGTGCCGCCGGGGTGGCGGAATTGATGGTGGACCCGGTGCTGAAGGTATCGCTAAAGAACGTCTCTGCACGAACTCCGGCGGGAGCAATGGCCAGCGACGAGATGAGGAGATATCGGAGGCGGCGGATGTTTTTCATAGTTGTTGAATCCGAGTTGCTTTCAAAGTTGAGACATTACCTGTGAGTCAAGGCTGGAAGGAATTCGCAATAATTCGAAAAGCATTGGCATCCTGGCCAGGTTCGTTCAGCCAGAGATTCTGATCAAACGGTTGGCCATTTCCGCTGTTCTGTTTCACACCTACAAATCGCACGTGTGTATCACCGTAGAGCACGTTCAAGCCCGCGGGCTTGCCGCTCGCCTTGTGATTCAACGTTTTGATCGTCTGCATCATGTCAGCGGACATGCTTTTATTCGGATCGACTGCGGACAGCTTCAAAGGTGGCGTGTGCACCTTTACCGTGTTCGGAGTGCCGCTCGGCGACATGAATGATACATTCACACCTGCAGTGCTGATCTCTGGCAATTCATACATGCCGTAAGGTGTGGCAACCTTCTGCAGGGCTTTTGGCTGCGGATAGTAATTGTAGGCAGAACGCACGTTGTCATCTCCCGACCCCGTCGGTGTTGAAGGAAACCCTTGCGTTGAATAATAATCGTAATTGCGGGTGTCGGACGACCGGTTCAACGTCGGACAATAAAAAATTTTTCCGTCTGCCACGTTCTTGCTGAAATACAAAAGACCCAGGTTGTACGGTCCGCGAGTAATGGTCGAACTGCCGCTGGCGACGCGACAAATTTCGTAGGTCTGCCAAGGATTCTGACCCTGTGGCCAGCTACGCTGCGGAACAAAGTCACCGTTCTCAGAAGCGTACAAATTGACCCCGATTCCAATCTGCCTGAGATTGCTGGTGCAACTCGTGCGCAGCGCCTTCTCCCGTGCGCTGCTCAACGCCGGCAGCAACATGGCCGCCAGAATGGCAATGATGGCGATGACCACGAGCAGCTCGATCAAGGTGAAGCCGGCGGGCTGACGCCAGCGTCCTGTGGGTGCGTTCGGGCGGACGAAGAAACGCTTGCTCATACTAATGGGTGGAAACGGTGGTTGTGTTGGTTTTGATGTATCGTGACACTAAGGTGGGCACCCTGTTTCCACAACCCACCGGTTCTGCATTTGCGCTTGAAAAAAATGCACCCCCCAGCGGTTTCATTGCTCTTTTTTCAATATGTTTTTAAAAACATTT
>CAMLLE010000078.1 GCA_946480555.1 uncultured Verrucomicrobia subdivision 3 bacterium | reverse complement strand
GCGATGGGTTGCGACGCGTGGAATCCCGAGCCGACGGTCATCGGTTCCATTTCCGCGCAGTTGGGAATGAGCTTTCCAGCAAATCTTCAGGTTCGCGGCCAAGCGATCGGAGCGGAACCGCTCACGCTGTTCTGGCTCAAGGATGGTGCCATAGTTCTCAATGGTTCTGAGTTCTTAAACGCGGACACATCCACTCTCCGCGTTCAGAATTTCGGGCCTTCCAGTGCCGGGATCTATGCCTTGGTTGCCAGCAACAGCTTCGGTGTGGTCACGAGCGAATGGAAACGCGTGATAATTCATTACGCCGATGCGAACGCGACTTCGCCGCTTCCCCCGCATACGAATTGGGCCACTGCGGCAGCGACAATTCAAGACGCGGTCGATGTGGCGGAACCGGGCAGCATTGTGTTGGTGACAAATGGCATTTATCAATTCGGGGGCCGGGTTGGAGACGACGGTCACGTTTCCCGTCTGGTTGTGAATTCCGCCGCAACCGTTTCGAGTATCAATGGATGGAACGCGACCACGATCCGAGGCGCTTGGGATCCGGCAACTACGAACGGCCCGGCCGCGATCCGAGGCGTTTCCTTATCGGGCGGGTCCAGGTTGAATGGCTTCACAGTTCGGGGAGGAGCCACATCGGGGGAAAACAACCCGACCGGTTTTGGAGGAGGCGTCATCGCCGACGGCGAGTCGGAAATCTTAAATTGCCGGCTGCTCGAGAACTCGGCAATCGATGGCGGCGGCCTCTTCGGTGGAATCGCAACGCGATGCATCATCGAACAGAATCAAGCTCTCCGCGGCGGCGGCAGCGCTGGCAGCAAAGCACTTGTCAATTCGCTGATCCGATGGAACACCGCGCAGAGCCGAGGGGGTGGTGTTATTGATCCGATTGAAGTACGGCATTGCACGGTCGTTGGCAATTTCACGGCGCCTTTCATGGGCAACAACGGTGCAGGCATCTATCTCCGGAACACCTCCGCATCCAAAATCATCAACTCCATCGTTGCCCACAACTCTGCTTTGATGGGTTTTCCGGATGACTTCGCCCGCGCCTTTTCTTCATCTCAGCACCAGTTTGTTAACTCCTGCTTTTCGTACTTACAGTTCCCTTTCGGCTCGGGAGTCATCGTTGCCGATCCGCAGTTCACTGATTCTTTCCACCTGGCCACGACTTCGCCATGCCGCGGCACGGGCCATCCGGCGTACGCGACTGGCGTGGATTTGGACGGCGAATCTTGGGCCAATCCACCTTCAATGGGTTGCGACGAAGTTCTGGAAGACGCAATTGATGGACCGCTCTCGGTTTCGTTTTCGGCGTACTACGGCCTCACGAATGTGGTTGCCGGGAAGTTCGCGCATCTTCTTGGAGAGTTGTACGGCCGCGCTACCCGGCTGACCTGGGATTTGGGCGACGGCACGGTCTTCACCAACGCCAGCTACCTCAGCATCGGGCACATCTGGACCAACGCCGGCCAATACAGCGTGACGTTCACCGCTTACAACGCAGACCATCCAGATGGCGTATCAACGACCAATGCCATTGAAGTGCATCCGCTCCGGTCACCGATTCTGAACCTGGCCAGGACGAATTCGACCTTGATGATCGTCGCACAAACGCAAGGAGGAATGGTTTACTACCTTGAGTCAGCAACCAACCTGGTTTCGCCTGTTTGGGAAACGCGCGGGGGTTTCCTGGCAACCAATGGCTTGTCGATCATCTATCCGCCCGTTTCCACCACGAACGAAATGCAGTTCTTCCGGCTGCGGGTGAACTGATGGACGATTGCCTGCCCGCTGACGAGTGCAGGCAGGCATCGTGATTTGAATCGCTGCTGGACAGCCGGGACGCGCGCCCTGCTTCAGAATCGCACCAACTGCTCCAACTCCTTCACGCGCCTGTTGATCTGGGCGCGTGTGGTGCGGGTGGTTTGCGTCACGCCGAAGCCTTCGCAGCAGAACGAAGCGGTCACGCTGCCGAAGACCATCGCGCGGCGGATGTTGTCATCGATCGAACCTTTGGCCGTTGCGAGGTAACCCATCATGCCGCCCACGAAGGAATCGCCGGCGCCGGTCGGGTCGACGACTTTCTTCAACGGATACGCCGGGCAGATGAAGAAGCCGCGCGGGCCGGACAACACGGAACCGTGCGAACCTTTTTTGATGATCACGTATTTGGGCCCCAGCTTGTGAATCTTCTTAATTGCGCTGAAGACGTTGTCTTCCTTCGTCAGCTGATGCGCCTCGCTGTCGTTCAGGACAAATCCATCCACGCGCTTCAGCAGCTTCAGCAAATCGGGCATCGCGATGTTCAGCCACAGGTCCATGGTGTCGGCGACGACGAACTTCGGCTTTCGGGCCTGATCCAGAACGTGGTGTTGCAGCGCGGGCGCGATGTTGGCGAGTAGGACGAAATCGGATTTTTGGTAAGCGGGCGGCAGCGTGGGGTTGAACGTCTCGAACACGCCGAGTTCGGTGAGCAGCGTGCGGCGATTGTTCATATTCACTTCGTACTCGCCGGACCAGTGAAAGGTTTTACCCGGGAGAATCTGCAATCCTTCGAGGTCGATCTTGTGCTTCTTGAACAGCTGCACGTAGCGCTTCGGGAAATCGTCGCCGACCACGCCCACGAGTTTCACCGGGCTGAAGAAGCTGGCAGCGACAGCGGCATGGCTGGCGGAGCCGCCGAGGAGGCGCGGGTTTTCAGCCTTCGGGGTTTTGATAGAGTCCAACGCGGTGGAGCCGACGATTAAAACGCTCATTCGATTTTCGAGTTGTTGTTCGGATTAACTTGGCGCGGAGAGTTGCGGAAAAGCGGAAAGCGGGAAAGCGAAAAAGCCAGCCATTCCTCATTTAACCCAGGCGCGGCGTTCACGCCGTTTCAATGCTGTGGTGGGGATGCCCGGCCCTCGGCATCCGCGCCGCAGCGCGGCGCAAGAAGCGGGGCTTGAACAATCACACGCAGAAGTTCCCAGATCGCGCCTGTTCCACGCTTTCAGTGCGGGGTTGCCTGGGCCAGGAAACCCCACTCCGTGTTGAGTGTTGAATGGCGGGCGATCCGTCGCTCTACTTCCCGGCAGGTTCAGGATTTTTCGCGCACGGCATAGATGTTGACCAAGGTGGCCACCCTGGAGGAACGGTTCCCGCCCGGCGCCTCGTCGTTGTCCTCGTCCTCGAAAATGCCCAACAAACGAGGAGGAGGACGAGGACGATTACGAGGACGAAATCGTCTGCCTCCGCTTTTCATCAGATTCCATGCGTTCGAGACCGCCGCAATCTCGCCAAGCTCCCGGTTGTCTGCTACACGAGACAATGCATGAGCGACATCACTCTGGTTCTGGAAGCGGTCGGAAAAGGAGGGGAGGACGCTTCTGAACAGTTGCTGTGTCTGGCCTATGACGAGTTGCGAAAGCTCGCCGCCGCGCGAATGGCCCGGGAATCCGCCGGCCACACCCTGCAGCCCACCGCGTTGGTGCATGAAGCATGGCTCAGGATGGTCGGAGATGCCGATCGTTCGTGGAAAAACCGGGCTTACTTTTTTGCCGCCGCAGCCGAGGCGATGCGGCGGATTCTCATTGAGCATGCCCGGCGCAAGGCCTCCCTGAAATCGGGCGGCGGACAGGAACGCCTGAATGTCGATGACCTGGAACTTTCCGCCGTTGCGCCCGATGAAAAGGTGCTGCTGATCAATGAAGCCCTGGAATTGCTGGAGCAAAGCCAGCCCGATCGCGCGCGGGTGGTGGTATTGAAGTATTTTGGCGGCATGACCAATGAGGAAATCGCCGGTTTGATGGGCATCAGCCCGCGCTCGGTCATCCGCCACTGGCTTTGCGCGAAGGCCTGGTTGTTCCGAAAAATCCGTGAGCGCGTGTGATTTTTCTGGCACAACCGGCCGCTGGATCGCGCAGGTGTAGGCAGATGATGGACGCCGTTCTCGCTCGAGTTGAGGAAGTGTATTGCGCCGCAGCGGAAATCGAAGAGCCGCTGGAACGGAGCGCGTTTCTCGACCGAACCTGCGCCGGAGATTCCGCACTGCGCTCGGCGGTCGAAGCCATGTTGGCCGAACTGGAACAGGCCAACCGCTTCATGGCGGACGCCACCGCGCCCGCCAATCTGCTGGACGCAGTCGCCGCCGCGCCGGATTTTCAGACATTGATGCACTCCCTCGGCGGCAGTGAACTCGCGGCGGAAACCCAGATCGGGCGATACAAATTGCTGCAGAAACTGGGCGAAGGCGGTTGCGGCGTGGTGTATCTCGCGGAACAGGAAATGCCCGTGCGCCGCCAGGTGGCGTTGAAGATCATCAAGCTCGGCATGGACACGCGCAGCGTCATCGCACGTTTCGAAGCGGAACGGCAGGCGCTGGCGTTGATGGATCATCCGAACATCGCGAGCGTGCTCGATGCCGGAGCGACTTCGACCGGTCGTCCCTACTTCGTGATGGAACTCGTCCGCGGCACGAAGATCACCGCGTATTGCGACGAACATCAGCTCAATCTGCGGCAGCGCCTCGGGCTGTTCATCCAGGTCTGCCATGCCATCCAGCACGCCCATCAGAAGGGCATCATTCACCGCGACATCAAGCCGTCCAACATCCTCGTTCCGCTCCATGACAGCGTGCCGGTTCCGAAAGTCATTGATTTCGGCATCGCCAAGGCGACAAGTGGCCAGGTGCTGACGGATAAGACGGTTTTCACTTCGCACGACCATTTCATCGGCACGCCCGCTTACATGAGCCCGGAACAGGCGGAAGGCAGCGGTCTCGACGTGGATACGCGCAGCGACATCTACAGCCTCGGCGTGCTGCTGTATGAACTGCTGACCAGCAAAACGCCGTTCGACCAGTCGGAACTGATCGCGTCCGGCTACGAAGCGATGCGCCGCACGTTGCGTGAATGCGAACCGGTGCGCCCGTCGGGGAAGCTGAATCAACTCAATCAAGCCGAACGGAAGCAGACCGCGGATCGCCGCCAATCCGAACCGCATCGGCTGAAATCCCTGCTCGCGGGCGACCTGGATTGGGTGGTGATGAAAGCGTTGGAAAAGGATCGCAACCGTCGTTATCAGACTGCCAACGGACTGGCGATGGATCTCCAGCGTTACCTGAACGACGAACCCGTGAGCGCCTGTCCGCCCGGCCGCGTTTACCGGTTGAGCAAATTGATCCGGCGAAATCGCGCCACGTTCACCGCCGTGGGCGCGGTGTCTCTGGCGTTGATCGCCGGATTCGGCACCTCGATGTGGCTCTTCTTTCGCGAACGCGCGGCGAACCGAGAGCAGCTGCGTTTGCGCAACGAAGCCGACGCCCGCGCCGAAATCGCTCGCGCCGCCGTGTCGCTGAGCAGGAGCCGTCCGGAAGAGGCCGACGCATTGGTGGAGCGCATCCAAATCCCCGTCACGGAGCCGTCGCTGGAAGCGGCGAGCGTCTTCCGGCGGCTGGGGCTCTGGCATGTGGAGCATCGCCGCTGGGATGCCGCCGCGCAGCGCATGACCAAGCTGCTGCAGGCAAACCAGGTTGATAAAACCGATCTCACCGACGAAGCCACGCGCGATCTGCTCTTTGCCGGGCCGACGTTTGTGGCGGCCGGAAAAACCAACGAATACCGCGTGCTGGTGCAAAATATCATCACCCGGTTTGCCGCCACGCCGAATCCGATTGCCGCGGAGCAAGCACTCAAGGTCAGCCTCATCCTCCCAGCCGATCAGAGAACCATCCGCTCCCTTGCGCCCATGGCAACCGTGGCGCGGAGTTCGCTGGCCGATTCTGAATCGACCCAAAAGGTTTACATGGAAGGCTGGCAGATGCTCGCCATCACGCTCTTCGAATATCGCAGCGGCAACGTTCGCGAAGCGGAAGCCTGGGCGCGGAAAGGGCTGGCCTTGGAAGATCAGACGCCCAGCCGGATTGCGATGACGCGCATACTCCGAGCAGGAGCGTTGCACCGGATGAACGGTGGCGTTGAAGCCCGAGAAGAACTCGAAGTCGCGGCAAGAATGATTTCTCTGAACGAATCCTCCTACGACGAGAACAAAATCATCTTCGGCACGGACAGGACCGGACTCTGGCACGACTGGGTGATCGCAAAAGTGCTTCTGAACGAGATGCTGGCCGGATTCCAGCCAATGATCGACACGGACTGAACCCGGAAAGTCGGGAGCCTTCACTCGAATTTCGCGAATGGTCGCGAATCCGGATTCTGAATTCGCGCAACCCACGCAAAGCGGTGCTTCGGTGTCAGTCATGATTGAGAAGAGCTCCGTCTCTTGCGGGAGCGAACTTCTGCGACGCGCCGTTCCATGACCCATCTCAGCTCCGGAGCGGAAGCGAGAAGCCACGGGCCTTCGCCGCGCCGAAGCGGCTACGGCCGCGCAGGCGGGTGAAGCGCAGCTGAACCCGTGGATCTCTGTGGAATAGCTGTCGAGCCCCGGAGGGGCGAACGATGGGAGACGGTTGGCTCGTGAGCAGGCTCGAAGAAACCGGAACCTTCACGTGAGGCACTTCTGACTCCGTTCAATTTTCGTAAAACTTTTCTGGCACAGTTCGCTTTCCGATTTCGCAGTGCTTCAGTGGACAGCTGCTCTGATTCGTTTCGCCAACCAGAACAGCTCGTCGTCAGAGGAAACCTAAAAACCAGACAACCTATGAAGCACCATCAGAAGAAACCAACCCCCATCCTGCTTGCCGCAGGGAGCGTCATGGCAGCGTCACTCACGCTTGCCAATGCCCAACTGCTCAGCTCCGAATCCTTCTCCGGCTACACACCCGGCTCCAGCCTTCCATCCCAATCATCACCCGCAGTTTCCGGTTATACCGGCGGTTGGACCGCCGTGGCGTTTGGCAGCGCTCAGCCAGCCGTGATGGCTGGATCATTGAGCTACGGCAATGCGCTTTATGCAGCCGGATCGGGAGACAGTGTGGGGAAGGGAGCGGATGCTGAGGGCATCAACGCGTCGAACAGCGGACGCGCCACGCGCCTGCTGGACAGCTCGCTTGCCGCAACGGACGCCACCAGCGGAACCCTGTACCTGAGCTGGCTTTTCCAGACCGGCAATGAGAATGCGGCCGGCAATCCGGACACTTACCAGACACTGGCGTTTTACAACGGCGATGCCGGCAACGACGGCAACCGCACCTTTGACGCGGGTGTGAGTGCCGGCGATTTCGCCACGGCCGACTTCGGATTTCGCGTCAACAACAGCGCCAGCCTGCGCAGCAGCCTGGGTGTGGCGCGCGATGCGGCGGTTCATTTGTTCGTGGCGAAGATCAGCCTGAGTTCCGCTGCAGGCGGCGACAGCGTCACGATGTGGATTGATCCCACGCTGGGCGCGGGTGATCCCACTGGCGGCGTGACGTTCAGCGGGTTCGACCTGCGCTATGATCGGCTGGCGCTTTCGGATTACGCGAGCAATTCGTCGCAGTGGGACGAAATCCGCTGGGGCACGACCTTTGACGCCGTGACCGTGCCCGAGCCTGGGACGGCTTCATTTGTTGCGCTCGGTCTTGCCGGGCTGCTGCTGCGCAAACAGAAAAATATTCGTGGGTGAGTCAATGCGGGTTGGGTTCTGGTTGGGAGCCGGGACCCAACCCAAGCTTCTGCGTTCACCATTTTATTCCTCCATTCCTGATTCAAACCCTGTTCCAACCAGCAAACCTTCGAACTACAACCAATGAACAAACACATCCAACCCATTCTGCCGTGGCGATCCATGCGGCGGTTCAACCCGGTCTTCGCGGCGGCGATGCTTTCGACCGCTTCTGTTCCTGCGGCGTCGCTCATTCTGACCACGGACGCGCCAGTTCCCGGAACCGCCGACGTTTACAACTTCGCCGGCGCTGACAACGACACGCTCAACATCAACGGCGGCGCCGACCAGCAAAACTACATTGCTTATGATCGACCCACTCAGGGCCAGACCTTTACCACGCCTGCAGGCAGCGGCACGTTTCTGGTGACTGATATCTGGATTCGCCACTGCGGTTATACGAACACGGCGCCGGGGAATGGAACGTGGTGGAATCTGGCGAACGGCGCGGTTTACACCATTCGCGTCACGGACCCGTCAAAGATGGGCCAGGCCGGCTTTGTTCTCGGCTCGGAAACCTATTCGGCCACCGGCACTGAGTTGAATGGAGCGCAATGGACCGGCGGCGGGAATTCCCTCGGTGACGACGTTTGGCTGCACTTCACGCTCGCCACACCGGTTGCGGTGACACCCGGGACGAAATACGGATTCGATCTGACGGCGACGACGGCTGGTGGCGGCAATTACTTCGAATGGCACGGCGTGAACAGCGATGCGCTTTCCGGCGGCGAAGCCTACACCGGCACGGCGGCACACGTGCCCGGCACAACCGTGAATCTGAACGCCGGTGACCGCGTGTTCATGGTGCAGCTTGGCCAGGTGGTTCCAGCCGTTCCGCCGCAATTGACCTCGCCGAACCGCTTTGCACCGATCGGCCAGAGCGTTCAAGTCGTCGCCACAATTCCCACCATCGCCAATGCGGAGAACTCCGCCGCGCTGGTTCTTACCAACAACAATCCGGAAATCTTCAGCCTGCCGGGCGGCGCGAGCTCGCTCACGCTCAATTACGCGGCGGGCGCGACGAACGTGCAGTCGTTCAATGTTCAGGTGGTGGGCAATGGCATCGGCACCATTTCGGTCGTGCCCAACGCCTCGTTCACTGACGCGTCGATCTCCATCGGCACGCCGGTGCTGGCGATGGAACCGTTCGCCTACGATCCGAACACACAACCGTATCTCGATCAGAGCAGCGGAGGTTCTGGATTCCTCGAACCCTGGTCGCAACCGACGCTCGGCGCGGTGATCGCGACGGGACTGACGTATGGCGACAATCCGAGTTTCAACAGTTCCAGCAATGCCGTTTCCGTGGCGGGCGCGGGCAATGAAGCGTTTCGCACGTTGCCGGGAACGTTCGGCGGCGTGGGCGGCGGCACTGTGTATGTCGGATTCCTGGCTCAAGCGCCCGGCGGTATTTTTGATTGGGGCGGCCTTTCGCTCTTCAACGGCGCCAGCTCAGAAAATCTTTTCCTCGGCCTCGTCGCGGGCGTTTCTGCCAATGACACATGGGGTTTCCTGCAAGGCGGCAACGCCCAGATGAACCTCGCGGGCAGCGTCACGCCCGGACCGCAGGTGGATCTGCTTGTTGCGCGAATCGACTTCCCCGCCACGAACGGCGGGCCAGCGCGCGTCAGTTTCT
This sequence comes from uncultured Verrucomicrobia subdivision 3 bacterium, assembly GCA_946480555.1. Next base: position 245 of record CAMLLE010000078.1, on the reverse strand, counting down.
ACGTGAACCCGCCGTTGAACAGCAACGAACCTTACACTCCGAACGGTGCCGCGAACGTGAACAACTTCTCGTTCGATCGCATCCGGCTCGGCACTTCGGACAACGTCATCTTTGACGAAATCCGGATCGGTGCGGCGTGGACGAACGTGATGCAATTCAGCGGCCCGGCACAACCGCTGCCGCCACCCACGCCAGTGCTCGCCGCTCCAGCGGAGCACGCCGCGCAGCCCCCCCGGCGTCACCCG
>CAMLLE010000077.1 GCA_946480555.1 uncultured Verrucomicrobia subdivision 3 bacterium | reverse complement strand
CAGTTCCTTTTCGATCTGCTCCAGCGTCTTGCCCTTCGTCTCAGGCAGTTTCCAGAAAATGAACACCAGGCCCGCCGCGCAAATCGCCGCGTAAAGCCAGAAAGTGCCCGCCGATCCAAGCTTCGCATTCAGCATCGGGAACGTGTAGGTCAGCAGGAAGCACGCGATCCACAGCGCCGTCACCGCCACGGACATGGCCGCACCACGGATGCGATTGGGGAAAATCTCGCAGATCACCACCCATGTCACCGGCGCGAGCGACATCGCATAGCAACCAATCGCCGCCAGCACAAGCAGGAGCACAGGCAAGCCTTGCACGCCGTTCGCGTAACAGAATCCCATTGCGAGATAGATCACCACCAGGCCGCCCGCGCCCAGCAGCATCAGCGGTCGTCGCCCCAAACGATCCACTGTGCCCAAGGCCACAAACGTGAACACCAGGTTCACCGAACCGGTCGAGGCGATGTTTTTCAGTACGCTGGAGATGTCGTAGCCCGCCGCGCGGAAAATTTCCTCGGCGTAATTGAAGATGACATTGATGCCGCACCATTGCTGGAACACGGCCAGCACCACGCCGAGCAGCAGCACTTTGAACAGGCGTGGATCGAGCAAATCCCCGAAGCGCACGCGCTGAACTTCTTCCTGGGAAATCGTGGATTGAATCTCGGTCATGGCGGCGTCGGCGTAATGCTCGCCACCGATTCGGCGCAGGACCCCGCGCGCCTGTGCCGTCCGCCCAAATTTGGCCAGCCAGCGCGGACTTTCCGGCACGAGAAACATTCCGACCAAAAACAACAACGAAGGCGCGGCGGTCAGGCCGAACATCCAGCGCCAGCCTTGCTGGCCAAACCACGAGTTCTTAATGAATTCATCCGTCGCGCCCGCCGGCAGGTTGCGCACGAGATACCAGTTGATGACCTGCGCCAGCAAAATGCCGACGACGATCGTGAGCTGATTGACGGAAACCAGCTTGCCGCGCATCTGCGCGGGGGCGACTTCCGCGATATACATCGGCGACAGGCTTGATGCGAGGCCGATGGCGACGCCGCCCAACATCCGCCACGCAATGAACACGGTGAAGTTGTGCGCGAGACCATTGCCGATGGATGTCACGGCAAATATCACGGCGGCGAGAATCAACAGTCTCTTGCGTCCGAAGCGGTCGCTCAATGTGCCTGCCGCCAGCGATCCCACGAGGCAGCCGATCAGCGCGCAACTGTTCGCCCAGCCGATCTGCGCTTCGCTGGTCAGTTCGAAATAGCGCTGGAAAAACGGTTTCGCGCCACCGATGACGACCCAATCCCAGCCAAACAGCAACCCGCCCATCGCCGCCACGGACGAGATGAGCCAGATGTAACCGCGATTGAAATCGGCTTTGAGATCAGAGGACGCGGTCGTTGTATTTGTGATCATGTTTTCAAGGCTAATCAATTCGTGGTTCGCTCTCAGATTAGTGATTCAATGACTTGGCGTCATTGAATCCGGGAACAAGTCCCAGATTCCGCACGTCGGCACTGACTTCAACCGCCATCAATTCAATCTCCGCAATCGCCGCCTGGTTGGCTTCGCCGTGATCTGACTTCGCGGTCAGCCGGAAAAATTTCGCACGCACTGGTTTCTCGAAGTTCACCGCCTGCTTCTCAGCGCTATCGGGAAAGCGACCGTCTGTTCCCCACGGCGACCATTTTTCCGTCGCGACTGACCTCGATCGCGTAGCTCGCGATGCGTCCGCGATTCATGTCCGCGCGCGGCGTGTAATTGAAACCGCGCAGCAACGCCGCCTCCGGCAATTCCAGCGTGAACGTCGCCGGCAATCCGTCGCCCGTCATCCAGTCGGATTGCCAGAATGTTTCGGTCTGTCCGTTTCGCCAGTCGCCATCGAGTCGGAGATCGTTCGCAGCCATCGCGCCGGTGGAACTGCAAACCAGCGAGAGCAGGAGAAGGGATTTTTTCATGGTGCGAGGCATCGTCTCAAAATGCGCGAGACATCATTTCGTCCGCGACGAGCGCGCCGCGCGTTTCGTCTTGCGAATTCGGCCCGGCGTTGCTGTGGCCTGCGCTTGTAGATCGCCGGCGAGCGCGTGGTTTGGATCGCGGTGGAGCACGTTGGCAAGAAGCCGTTGGGCGGACGCGCGCCGGCCGAGGCCCAATTGCGCCTGTGCCTTCAGGAAGAGCGCGTTGGTTTTCTGCCGGGCTTGCAGGTCGTCCTCGAAGAGCAACATCGTGGGCAGCGACGTAGCGAAGTAATCAATCTTCGCCTCGGACTTTTCCAATCGCGTCGCGTAGGCGAGCAGGTCGCGGAACAGCCTCTTCGCCTTCGCGCGTTGCCCGAGTTTCTCCCACGACAGCGCAGAGTAATAGGTCATCTCGCTGAACGCCCGAACGATCATCTCCTGGAAGTCGCCCTTGAACGTCGCGGCGGCGAGCCAATGCTGGCGCGCGGATTTCAGGTCGCCGGACTGCTCCAGCGCACAGCCGAGCCAGTATTGAATGTCGCTCTGGTTCGCGAGCAGGTGCTTGGCTTCGCCCAGATTTTCCGGCGCGGTCAGCGCGGCGCGGAAATGCGCAGCGGCCGACGTGAGGAGGCGCTGATCAAATTGCGGATTGCCGATTGCCAATTGCCGGTTTGTAGTTTGAGCCTCGTTACCTTGGCTGCTACGAAGCACAGCACGCCCCAACGCCAGATGCGAGCGCACCCATTGGCCGAGCGGGCCCCCTTCGCCGCCTTCCCACGGCTGAAAGTTGCGCGTGCTCACGATCTGCAGCGCCTTCTCGTGCTGGCCGGTTTGATTGTAAAGTGCGCAGAGTTCCACGCTCAGATCGTCGCGCTGCTGAACGAGGGCGATTTGCTTTTCCAGTTCGCGCAATCGCTTCGCCGGCTTTTCGCCGAGGCGCTTCCAGAGTTGGTCGCGCTCGAACAACAACCGGGCATCGGTGGGATCGGCGTTGAACGCCCGCTCATACATTGACTTTGCCCTGGCGGGCTGGCGGCGGATGTTGAAATAAGCGATGCCCAGATTGCGCCAGACGATGGAGAAATTCGGATCGAGCGCGGCGCTCTGCTCCCACAACTTGATGGCCTCTTCATGGCGGCGACGATCATAGAGGAGATTGCCCAGGTAATAAGCCGCCCGCGCGTCCTTCGGATTCGCGCGCCGGGCTGCCTCCAGTATGGCGATTTCTTCCAGCCGTGATGGGAAGCAATAATCGGGCGACTGTGCCGCCGCCTTCTTGAAATGTTTCAACGCAGCCTTCTCATCACCGCGTTTCTGCTCCATCCAGCCGAGCGTGTAGTGAACGAGCGGCCACGCGCCCCAGCTCTGATTGTGCAATCCCAACGGGATTGTGTCTTTCAGCCCAGGGTTGGCGCGACAGCGACTACCCTGGGTGTGCAACGATGAATCCTCCAACCCTGAAGGGGTTGCGTCGCCGGAGGCTGCAACCCCTTCAGGGTTGTGGGTCGGGTGGGCGACGACCCAGGGTAGCTCGTTCCTTGCAACCCTGGGCTGAGTGCTGCAATCCCGTTGGGATTCAATTGGCGAAACAAGCAATTGAATTGCCTCGGCAAACAGCCCCGCCCGCGCGAAATCACGCGCGATATCAAGCTGCGTCTGCAGATCGCAGCCCAAGGCATCGCCGCACAAATGCCGCGCCCACCAGTCGAGCAGATCGAGCGACAGCGTTTCGCGCAGCAACGCGTCCGCTTCCGCGTCGCGATTGAGTTTGCGCAGCGCGACGACTTTCAGGTTGCGGGCGCGAAGGTTGTCCGTGTCAAAGCGCAACGAGCGATTCAAGTGTTCCACGGCGGTCGTCCAGTTGTGGCGGACGCAGTCAATCTCCGCGAGCGCGTGGAAGCTGGCGGCGGCCCAGGCTTGATTCCACGTCGCTCTGTAAAAGGCGGCGTAAGCTTCGTCGTCGCGACCGAGCTGACGCAAACAAAGGGCAAGATGGTAATACGGTTCGCCGTCGCAGGGATTGGCGTTGCGGCACGTGAGCCGCGCGATGGCGGCGCGGAAATGTTTCTCCGCCTGGACGAATTCTCCGCGCTTGTAGCGCCACAAACCGAGCGCGTTGTTGCAGCGGGCGTCGAGCGGATCGCGGCGCAACGCTTCGCGCCAGTAAAGCGTGGGGCAGCGCGTGGCGTGGCGATATTGCTCGAGATGCAGGCCGGTGACGTAAAGCTCGTCGGTGCTCGCGATGTCGCGTGGCGCGAGCGGTTCGGTGGCGGGCGGGGGCACTTCTCCCTTGGCGCGCGCCTTGGGCTGATAGGAAATGATTTCCTGTTCGGTGCGGTCCACGATGCTGAGGTGTAAATCCGTTTCAGCAAAAGTTGTGGCGAGATCAATCTCCGTGACGACCGGTTGTCCGGGCGACAGGTCGCGCGTGGCGCGATAAACGATCTGGCCTTTCGCCGTGAGCAGAATTCCCGCGTCGGAAAAATTCTGCGTGACTGAAATGCCGAGGCGCAGCTTCCGGCCTGAAACAATCAGGCTGATGGCGGCGTTCAGATTCGCGTGTTGCGCCGGACCGATCTTCTGAATGGGATACCAATACTGACTCCAGGACTTCGTTTCGCCGGGCTGAAGGAAGCTGAAGTCGGGCTGATTGTCGGTATAGACGCCGGCCATGATTTCGATGTATGGGCCGAACCCGCCCTTTGCGTCGCGCTCGGTGAGATTGCGATCCCAGGCGTAACCGAACTCGTGATTGCCCCAGGTCCACTGCTTTTTGCCGGGTGAAATGTGGTGATTGGCGATGTGAACAATGCCGGCCTGCGCCGCGTAATCGTAGCCGCCGAAAAAATCCTCCTGGCTGCCCATGCACATGTAGGACGTGGGCACGGGAATGTTGGCGTAGAAGGAAAGGTCGTTGGGAGCGTAGGTGGGTATTGCGGATTTGTCGCGGCAGTGCGGTGGCACGAACTGGCGCGGCACTTCATTCGCGGGAACGCCGGTGCGGCCGCGTTCGCCATAGTTCACGCCGTAATAGCTGCCTTGCGCGAGCGGATATTCGCTCATCGAACGGCGCGCATGGTCGGCGACGTAATAAACATCCGGCGGGAAGAAACTCTGATATGCCTCGTGTACACGCGTGGCGACGTTGGCCCACCAGAGGAAGGTTTGCGCGAGCGAGGTGCGATTGTAGGCGCGGACCTTGAGTTCCACATACGCCCGGTCCGGATGCAGGCAGACGCCGTGCATGCCTTTCATGCGCGCCATCGGATCGTGATCGCTGCACCAGACCGTCACCGAACCGTCAACGTGTTTCTCGATCTCGTGATTGACCGGCAGGAAGGTCGCGGGGCGATGATGCTGCGGCCAGTTGAATTCGATGCCGCCGGAAATCCACGGCCCGGCCAAGCCGACGAGCGCGGGTTTGATGACGTGCTGATTGTAGATGAGATCGTAGCCGTTGGTCTTGTCGAGGATCGCGTGGATGCGCCCGCCGATCTCCGGCAGCACGAGCACGCGGAGAAAATCGTTCTCGATCCAGATCGCCTGCCACTTGCGGTCCAGGGGTTTCTCGGCGATGCGATCGATGAACGGCAGCGGATAGACCTTGCCGCTGCTTCCTTGATAGACGCGCTTCTCAAGAAACATCGGATTCTTGTCCGGCGCGGCGGGAAGATACGTGGGCAGCGTGATGACGTCCGAGCGGACACTCACCGTGGAAACCTGTGATGCCCGGGGCGGCGCTTTTTTGCCATTCAGCCGGGTGTCGTTTTGAATCTTCATTTTTCTTTTCATCTGGCGAGTGTTGTTTCAGGCCATTATGCGCTCCAGGCGCACAACATACAGAGCGGCCGCACCCGTGCAGTTAGCGGCATCATATCCCAGATGCGGCGGCGCCAGGTTCGGGGTCGCCGTCAAAACCGCGCCACTGCTCGGGGCCACATTTCGGCCATGACTGCGTCAGGTGTTCGCAGTAAGGCTTGCTGAGGGAGAATTACCACCGCTCCGAAATCGCGCCTATTGGCAAAGGCATCAATCTCGTTGTCCACTTTAACAAACACCGGATTGCCAGACCCAACCCCCGTCAGACCGAAGCACGAGCCAGAAGATCACTGCGCCGGTATTCGGTGGGAGACATGTCGTAGCGTTTTTGAAACAGGCGGCAGAGATGGGCCGCGCTGGAGAAGCCGCTTCGCTGCGCTATGTCAGCGATGGTAAGATCGGTGTCACGCAACAAGGACGAGACGCGGGCGAGCCGCAGCCGCAGAATCTCACGGCGGATGCTCGACTTCAAACCGACGCGAAATCTCTGTTCCAGGTCGGTGCGGGAGCGGCCCATGTGAGCGATGACGTCTTTCACGGCTATTCCTCGTCCGATGTTATCCCGGATGAACCGCACCGCATGCGCCGTGATGGGATCCTCAACAGCCACCACGTCCGTGGAAGCGCGTTCGATCAGGCGGACAGGTGGAATCTGCGTCCGGGCCGGCACATTCGGTTCGCCGTTCATCATTCGCGCCATCATTTCGGCGGCGGTATAACCGAGCCGCTCCGCATCCGGCTCAATGCTGCTCAATGGTGGCTCGCACAAAGCACAAAGCACATCGTCATTGTCCACTCCCATCACTGCGATTTGATCCGGCACCCGCAGGCCGTGCTCGCGGCAGGCGTTGAGAACTTGCTGGGCACGCACGTCGTTGCACGCGAGAACTGCCAACGGACACGGTTGCTGCTGCAACCAGCGGGCGATCGTCCCCTCAAAGCCAATTCCTTCCTGCTCGATGGCCTGGATATGCTTCGGGCCGCAGGCCCCTGGCATATGCGGCAGCACACGCAATGAGCGGCCCTGTTGCTGAAGCAACTGAGCGAACGCGGCACGTCGTTTGTCCGAAAATGGGATTCCCGGATACCCGATGTAAGCGAAATGCCGGAAGCCGGCCTTCAGATAGAAATCAACCGCCAGGCGCGCCACTGCCACCGGATCCGTGTCAAGCGACGGGACATGCTGCAAATCCGTCTGCCCGAGAACATCGATGACAGGACACCCCAGTTTGCGGAGCCTCGCAGCCATCGCACTATCTTCGATCCTTGCGATGATCCCGTCCCCCCGCCATTCCGCCAGCATTGGCGGCACCCCCCCGTGCAGATCACGCTCAATCGTGAAAAAGGACCACGGCCCATGAACATGGGCAAAGTGCGCGATGCCTCGCAGGATGCCACGGCCATAGGTGCGTGACGATTCGATCAACAATGCGACCCGCGGAACCTGGTTCAACATTGCGGCTTTCATCGTGGTGCCTGAGATGGGCTGCGGATGTTTTCCAAATTGGCGGCGGGCTGTCCATGAAAAGCTTCGTCCGGCGCTCGGCAGACAATAGGCAGCTCTCACGGAAACCACCGCGGATTTCGCCAATTACGCAGATGGATGGGACAGTATGCCATCCTGATGACTAATTGGCCCATGGGCATAGCACCTTTGGTGCGGAAAATGGGGCTGCGCCGCAGCACAGCCCCACCTGATTTGGCAGGTTACGGATGACTCAACCGGCAGAAGCGCTGGCGCGAAGGAGGCTGGGGCCAGCCCGGTGTCGGTCCAGACGGCGTGGTTCATTACGTTTACTTGGCTCGAACCTCCACGGATGCTCCCGATTCCGGAAACATTTTTTTCCTGCGCTCGACGGATAACGGATCGACCTGGTCGGCGCCGCTCCAGTTGAACACCGACACTACTGGGCGAGCTCGATGGAGTCCGTCACTGGCCGTGAATGCGCAGGGTTTGGTTTTGTGAGTTGGTACGACGAACGCAACACAACCGACGACAGCCTGCAACGCTATGGACGCGCCTCGTTCGAGAATGGAGCGACGTGGCAGTCGGAGGTCGCCGTGAGCGATGTGATTTTTCCCAAACCCGTGCAACCTGATCCCAACATCGTCCCCTGTTCGTTTCTATTGCGGACTGGCGGCCGGGGTTTGCCAGTCGCGATGCCAGTAGAAATTCCACACGTCCTCGAGCTTCACCAACCAAAATAGAAGGTGCAGGATTAACCTTTACGCCGAAGGACAATTAAATTCGTAACAGCCTTGTCCCACGGGAATCGCTTTGCCAGATTGCGTGTCACGCACTCTATGATCGAACCAAGGAAACGACGTCGCTGGCTGAAACGCCTGGTGTTTCTGTTGGGATTCCTTGTCCTCAGCTTGATCGGATTCGCCGTGTGCGAACACTTGCGGGGGAGATCCATGCTGACGCGGCGGGTGGCTCAGCTGAAAGCGGCGGGCGAAGAGCTGAGCGTCACCGCGCTTCTACCGCAGCCCGTTGAGCAGGAACGGAACGCATTCACATTCCTGACCACGCTGACGAACCGGACTGAGTCCATCCTGACGAATGCCTCTTCTGGTCCACCATCCATGAAATTCGCCGAGCCGGGAAAAATTCTGGCAGCCTCCAAGATGACGGAGTGGGATTCCGGCGAAGGAGAGACGAACGATTGGGACTGGCTGGCTCCAAAATTAATCGACTCGCGTGAGTTGATCGCACAGCTTCACGCCGCCACCTCCCTTCCTGAGTACAGTTGTGGATTCGACTACAACAAAGGGTTCCTCGATTTCCAGATTGGACCTCTGCACACGGTGAAGCAGGCGGCGCAGGTTCTGTCTGCCGCCACGATTTATGACCTGCATCGCAGGGATTTTACCGCGGCGCATTCGAATCTTTGCGCATTGGTAAGGCTGGTCGTAATGCAGGAACCGGAACCGCTTGTCATCTGTCAGCTGGTTCGATTCGCCTGCGCAACCATCGCTTTCAACACCACCTGGCAAGTTCTCCAATCGCGAAATCTGACGCAGGCGCAACTCGCGGAACTGCACGCGATATGGGATCGCCCAAGGTTTGCGGAAGACATGGGACGCGCTCTGGAGATGGAACGTGCGATGGGCATGGCTTACGGCAATCAGCTTCGCAATTCGTCCAAAAATCTCGAGTTCGCCTTGGACGAGCAGGAGAACGTCATTGATACAGTGGGCAATGCGCTGGGATCTCTTCCTGCGCGTGGATTCGTGCTCCATCGAATCTACGCTCCGTTCTGGCGGTTTGCCTGGTCGGCGCAGGATCAATTGCGCAGTTTGAACCGCTGGCAGTTCATGATTGATCGCGAGCGTTTCGCTCGGACGAATTCCTGGGCAGGGCTCGCAAACAAAGAAGATCATGATCTCGAATTCTACGAGACTCTGTTCGGCGACGAAGAGGAGAGAAACATCTACGACCGTCTTCGTTACCTGTTTTCCAATCGGTCGTTCTCAATCACCGACGTGATTATCCGAAAGGAACTTCAGGCTCAGACGCTGCAACGCCTGGCAGTGACCGCGATCGCGATTGAGCAATACCGAAAAGTCTCTGCAATCCTTCCATCCAATCTGAACGCACTGGTCCCGAATTATCTGCCGACCCTTCCAATGGATCCCATGGACGGAAAACCGCTTCGCTACCAGAAGGCATCGGAGAATAAGTTCCGGCTCTATTCGGTCGGAACAGACGGCAAAGATGACGGCGGCGATGCGTCTCCGGCCAAGCCCAACAAGCCGTTTGATCAGATCTGGGACGGAAAGGACGCGTTGTGGCCTGAGATCATCT
>CAMLLE010000076.1 GCA_946480555.1 uncultured Verrucomicrobia subdivision 3 bacterium | reverse complement strand
AGGCCGACGCCCGTGCCGATGTATCCCGACGCGGAATGATTATCGTGGATGGTGATGTTGATGGGGGTGGCGTGCACCGCACCGGCGGCGAGCAAGCTACCAGCGATCGTGGCGAGAAAAATCCTATTCGTGCGCATAACAACGGGTTCTCTTCAGCCCAACTCGTGCCATGCAGGCGTTGCGAGCTGCGATCCCACGCAAACGCCTGATAAAACGCGGAAATGAAGTTGGCACGCAGGGACGGTCATTTGCGCAAATCAGTCAATGCCACCGACAGGAGAATCCCCGGGACCGACATCCACCGGCCGCGACGATTACGGATGGCTTGCCGATTGGAGCATGTCGATTCGAGGGACCGGTGAGTTCGGTTTTGTCGCGGAACGTACGGACCATCTTCGCTGATAAAGCTTTCCGACATTCTCGTTCCCACCGCCGCGCGCAAACCTCGAATTGAACGAACGCAAGGTGGACGACGAGAAACGATGCTTCGTCTGGGCAGGCCGCGGCTCAGGTCAATTACCCAATTGCCCGCGACCGTTTCGCCCCGAAGGGTACTGGCGAGTAATGAACCATGATCGAGCCGGTCGATTCGCTCGAAGACAGGAGTGAAGTGTTTATGAAAATGACATTGAACTGGATGGCGTGCGTTTGTGCGCTGACGGCAGCAACGGCGTTCGCTCAAAGTGAATATCCCGAACTGCTGTTGCCAACTGCACGTGAAACCAACGCCGTAAGCCAGGCCACGCGCGAACAAGACAAACAACAGACCACCAGCACACGGTTTCAGCGCTCGAAGGACTTGGTCGGCGCTGATGTGAAAGATTCACAGGGAAACAAGCTCGGCGATGTCAGCGAGCTCCTGGTGAACGCACAAAGCGGCGAAGTATTCGCCTCCATCGAGCTGAGTGGCAATCGCTTCGCGATCGTTCCAATTCAAGCCCTGCACGTGACGCCTGCGCAAGGCATGCTGCGAAACGCTGAAGTCACCTTGAATTCGACCAAGCCGCTGGAGTCGGGACCCATCATCGCACGCAACGAATGGCAGAAGCTCGACAGCCCGAGTTTCACGCAGACGATCTACAGTCATTACGGCGTGCAACAACCCAGTGCCATGGGCGGTGCGGTGGACTCTTCCATGACTGAAACTGGCAGTTCGGAGATGAACACCAGCACGAACAAACCGCCGCGCTCAAAGGAGTAATTGAAACGCAGTCCCACGTCGCGGGCGCCCGTCGCCCGCGACTCGTCAATCGCCACCACGGCGAGACGGCCGGCTTTTTCCGCACGTCATGAAGCGCTCGACTCTAAACCAGCTGCACGATCCGGACTTCTTTTTCTGGGCCACCGGCATCGAGGACACATTCATCACCGAACCCTGGCCAGCCACGGGCCGGACGCTTGACGAATACGAACTGACACAGCATTACGAACACTGGCGCGAAGACCTGGGGTTGATCCGCGAGCTCGGCGTGACGCATGCGCGCTACGGCATTCCGTGGCATCGCATCAATCCATCACCGAACACCTGGCGCTGGGATTTTGCGGATCGCACGCTGGACCACCTGCTGGACCTTGGCGTGGAACCGATCGTTGATCTGGTGCATTACGGCCTGCCTCGCTGGATTGAAGGCGCGTTTCTGAATTCCGATTTTCCGGAATACATGGCGGAGTATGCATCCCGCGCCGCAGAGCGATTCAAGGGCCGGATTCACCTTTGGACTCCGTTGAACGAGCCGCGCGTGACGGCGTGGTATTGCGGCAAGCTCGGCTGGTGGCCTCCGTTCCAGCGCGGCTGGCGCGGGTTCCTGCGCGTGCTCGTCGGAGTCTGCCGCGGCATGGTGGAAACCACGAAGGCGCTGCGCGAGGTGGATGACGAAAATGTGGCGGTGCACGTCGATGCGACGGATCTCTACGAATCGGGCGATCCCACGCTTGAGGAGGAAGTTTTCCGCCGACAGGAAATTGTCTTTCTCGCGCTCGACTTGATCAACGGTCGGGTTGCACCGGGACATTCATTGTACGACTGGCTGATTGCCAATGATGTATCCGAATCGACGTTGGATTGGTTTCGCGAGAACGCGGTGGAACTCGACCTGGTCGGCATCAATCTTTACCCATTGTTCTCCCAGAAGATTCTCGTTCGCGCGCCCCATGTGCGGATCAAAATGCCTTACGCTGGCGCCTCGATTGTGGACCGCCTTTCCCGCCTCTACCACGAGCGCTATCAAGTCCCGATCTTCATTTCAGAAACGGCGTCGCTGGGTTCAGTGAAACGCCGCGCCGCCTGGCTCGCGGATTCCGTGGAAGCCACGCGCCGCGTCCGCGCCCGCGGCATTCCACTTGTCGGCTACACGTGGTGGCCGCTGTTCGCGCTGGTCACGTGGGCGTACCGGCAAGGACGCAATCCGCCCGAGTATTACCTGAAACAAATGGGGCTTTGGGACATCCAGGCCCGCGACGGGTCCGCACTGGACCGCATCTCGACACCGTTGGTCGGCCAGTATCGGCGTCTGGCCGCTTCCGGAACCAACGTCATCGGCGCGGTCGCAAGCACTGCGATGAAAGAGGTGGCGCATGTTTCGTAGCTTTTTCTTCGCCGGTTTCGAATGCGCGACCGGCTACAACGCACAGGGTGAATGGATCGATCAAATCTCCGCCACACATCACGACCAGCATGCCGACCACGACTATCAATTGCTGCATGACGTCGGCATCTACGCCGCTCGCGAAGCCATTCGCTGGCCCCTGGTCGATCAGGGCGGCAAATACGATTTCAGTTCGGTCGAACCGTTCCTCAACGCGAGCCAGAAATACGGCATCGAAGTGATCTGGGATTTGTTCCACTACGGCTATCCGGATGACCTCGATCCCTTTTCGGAAGAATTCACCAGGCGCTTCGCAGATTACTGTCACGCGGCCGCCTCGCACATTTGTGCCCATCAGGGTGGCCCCTGTTATTTTACGCCGGTAAACGAGCCGTCCTTCTTCTCCTGGGCGGGCGGAACGGTCGGCCGCTTTGCGCCGCATTGCTTCAATCGCGGATTCGAACTGAAGTGCGCGTTGATCCGCGCAGCCATTCAAGGCATCAACGCCATTCGCACCGCCATTCCCACTGCGCGCATCGTGAATGTCGATCCGCTCTGCCACGTGTTGCCGGAGGACGATTCAGACGCGGCCCGCGAAGCTGCCGATCATTTCAATCATCGTGCCGTATTTGAATCCTGGGACATGCTCGCCGGCCGCTTGCTGCCCGAACTTGGCGGCAGCCGCGCCCACCTCGACATCATTGGCATCAACTACTATTGGACGAACCAATGGATTCTCGGGCGTGATGAACAGCCGTTGCCGGAAGAACATCCTCAACGCGCGCGGCTCCGCGACCTGGTCAAACGCGTTCACGATCGTTATGGAGGCGACCTCCTGATCACTGAAACGTCGCACGTGGATGACATGCGGCCGAAGTGGCTGAACCGCCTGGAAGACGAGGTGGAGGCGCTGCTCAACGAAGGCGTCCCGTTGCGCGGCGTTTGTCTGTATCCAATCCTCGGCATGCCGGAGTGGCACGATCAGGCGCGCTGGACGCACATGGGACTTTGGGAGCTGCATGCGTGCGAAGCAAAGCTCGAGCGGCGCCTCTGCGAACCGATGTATGAAGCGTTGAAGAAAGCGCAGCGCATTGAGCAACGTTTCGGCAAACTCCTGCGCCTGCCGCTGGTTTCGCATCTTGAGGCGAATGCGGCGTCCGATTCACGGGTTGTCCGGACGCGTCGCATGGTCCGGTGATCGCGACCGGATCGTCGCGGACGTGATCCATCGATACTCATCGTTCTCCTGATCGTCCTCGCTACAGCAGTTCCGCGCAGCCGAACGCTTCAATTCACCTGAAAGAAGCATTCGGCCCGATTGCGTTTGGCCCGCGAAATTCTTATCGTGGCGTTGCTCGCGATCCAGCCGCCATGCGGACGAATCCCTTCAATCCAGCGACGATCTGGCGGTATCAGCCCGGATTCGGCTGGCTTTTTCTGATCTTGCTCACGCTTGGTTTCGCAGCGGATCCCGCCCGATCTCAAGAACGCCTGGCCGTGATCACCGACGATGGTGCGTGGGGCTGGTTCAGCGATCCGCGGGCGGTCATGCATCAGGGTGTGCTTTACGTCGGTTTCGTGCGAAGTTCCGAACCACGCGCCGTGCTCCGCGCGTTCAACCCGAAGACCGGCTTGGGAACTGACCTTTGGGCGAGCAGCTTCCTGGATCGGGACGATTTCAATGTTCCCAGCATTCTGGTACGGCCGGACGGACGCTTGGTGGCCGCCTTTGCCCGGCATGGGCGTGACCCTTTCTTTTATTACCGGGTTTCCCATACGCCGTTTCCGACGAACGCAACGATGTGGGGACCGGAACGACGCAGCATCGCGATTTCTGAACGGCTCAATTACGCGAACCTCTTTCGTCTTGGTGCGGAAGGGCGAATGTTCAATCTGGTCCGGACTGAATCTGGCGTGCCGACGTTTTTCGTTTCAAGCGACGGCGGCATGAGCTGGTCACGGTCACAATCGTTGTTGCACGGTCCGCAAGGCGAGATGCGTCCCTACGTGAAGCTGGCATCGGATGGCGAAGGGCGCGCGGATTTTCTCTTCACGCCGAGCCATCCTCGCGAATTCACGGCATCGCTTTATCACCTGAACTACCGGAGCGGCGCGCTGCGCAAAAGCGATGGAACGATTCTGAAATCCTGGAATCAACTGCCACTCGTTCAAGGCAAGGACGAACTCGGAAGCATGGTTTACGAATACCGCACCGAGGCTCAGGAAAATCCGGGCGAATGGATTCCCGATGGGCGGCCGCTGCCCTGGGATCTCGTGCAGGCGAGCAACGGTCATCCGGCATGCGTGTTCGCCGTGTCACTGCGGCAGCCAGAAGACTGGACCACGGGCCGCACGTACTATTACTACGCGCGCTGGACCGGAACGAACTGGCAACGACGGTTCATCGCGCACGCCGGCCGGCCGCTCTACGCCTCGGAACAGCAATACGCCGGTGGCATTTGCATCGATCCCGATAATCCCGGCGTCGTCTATCTCTCAAGCAACGCGGCCGATCCATTTCAACTCCAGGAACTCAACGACGTGCCGCTGCAACCGGATGCACGGTTCGAGCTCTGGCGCGGCGTGACTCACGATGGCGGGCTGAATTTCACGTGGGAACCGGTGACCTCCAACTCGGAAGTGGACAATCTGCGGCCGGTCGTTCCGAAAGGCTCCGGCGCCGTGCTCTGGTTCCGCGGACGTTACTGGTCCTACACTGCGTTCCGGTCGGAAATCGTCGGCCTTTTTCCGGAACCTGTGCCGCAGGTGCAAACTGGAATGCAGTGGGGAACACTCACAAACGCAGCTCAAGTGCGCGCACTGAATTCAGTGGAAGCGGCGCGAAACTTCCCAGTGAAACTGCGCGGCGTGGTGGTAGCCGAACCTCAAGCAGGGGGGCGCGGTTGTGTGATCATTGATGATACCGCGGGAATCTACTGGCGCTCCGAACCGCACATGATGTCGAACCTTCGTCGCGGCGATCTCGTGGAGGTGGAAGGCTTCACCGATCCCGGTCAGTTCGCGCCATTCGTCTCTGCTTCCAGCGTCCGCGTGGTCGGTCGCGGGGAAGTTCCGGAGCCAACGCCCGTGAGTTTCGAACAACTGATCAGCGGCCGGTTTGATTCTCAATGGGTCGAACTCTCAGGCATCGTTCGCACCTGTCAGGAACTCATTCCCGGCCGCAAGTATCAGCTCGACCTCGCCACCGGCGGCGGCCGCATCGCTGTACAAATCTTCGGCGAGCACGATCCGGAGGCGTTGATCGATGCAGAGGTCCGGTTCGCCGCAGTGAGCTATTACACCGTAAACCGCAGCCGCCAGGTCATCAGCCCGCTGCTCGTGGTTCCAGCCGGAGGCCCGTTTGAAATGGAACGGTCGGGACCGGTCAATCCGTATGCTGCTCCGATCCTGTCGTCGGCCAGCCTGCTGCAATTTGCACCGCACGGCACTTATGGTCATCGCGTCCACATGCGCGGCGTCGTGACGCATCAGGTGCCCGGTGAAACGTTCTGGATTCGCGATGAATCGGGCGGGCTGAGAATCCAGTCGGCGCAGACAAATCAATTGCAGCCCGGCGATCTGGTCGATGTCCTGGGGTTCCCGAGTCGCGGCAATTACAGCCCGATGCTGGAAGACGCCGTGTTCCGAAAACGCCAGTTCACCGCGCCGCCTGCACCGTTGCTGTTGACGAACGTCGCCATGGCGCTGAACAACGATGCAAACCTGGTTCAACTTGAAGCCACGCTCACCGACAAACAACTGGCAACGGACGGCTGGGCCCTGATTCTGCAAAGCAGCAACACGACGTTCCGGGCGTTGCTGCGATCTCCCGACGCCGCCCCGTTGCCGACGGAATGGGAACCGCTCAGCCGGGTGCGCGTGACCGGCATTTCAGCGGTGAGCATTGCGACGTTGCGTCCGCCGACGGGCGTGGCGGAACCGCGCTCCTTTGAATTGCACCTGCGGTCTCGGGCTGATCTGCAGGTGATTCAACCACCGCCATGGTGGACGTGGGAACGCATCGTCTGGCTGCTGGCGGCAGTGGCGCTGGGATTGTTGCTCGTGATCGGCGTCGTGATCTGGATGGCCAAACAACGGTTGCGCGAACAAGCGGTTCATCGCGCGCTCGCGGAGGCGGAGTTCAGCGCCATTCTCAACGAACGCAATCGCATGGCGCGCGAAATCCACGACACGCTTGCCCAGGGTTTGAGCGCCATCTCCATGCAGATTGAAGTAACCAAGAGCCGGTTGCCGGAATCTTCACCCGCAGCGCACGACTCGCTGGAGCAGGCGCACTCGCTGGTGCGAAACAGCCTGGCCGAAGCGCGGAACTCCATTTGGAACATGCGTTCGCAGGTGCTGGAGAACAACGACCTGGGTTCCGCCTTGTCAGGAATTCTGCAGCAATTGACCGCGGGAAGAGCCATCAAGGGCCGTGTCCAGGTGCGCGGACGACCACGACGCCTGCCGCCGGTGACTGAGAACAACCTGCTGCGCATCGGACAGGAAGCGATCACGAACGCGGTGACGCACGCGCGCGCGACGAGCATTGACGTGGAGTTGGAGTTCATGGAGAAAGAGGTCCGGTTGCGCGTGGCGGACAATGGCTGCGGATTTGACACCGCCAATCCGCCAGCGAGCGACAGCGGATTCGGATTGGTCGGCATGCGTGAACGTGCGGCGGATTTGCACGGCTCGCTGAACATTGACAGCACGCCCGGCCGCGGAACGGAACTGAGGTTGTCGGTTCCGGTGGCCTCCTGAAAATTTTGTGAAAAAGAAGAGCACCATTCGCCTGCTGGTTGTGGATGATCATCCCGCGTTTCGCATGGGGTTGATTGCATTGATTCACAGCGAACCGGACATGACCGTCGTGGGCGAAGCGGCAGATGGCCGCGTCGCGGTGGAGCTCTACCGCCAGTTGCAGCCGGATATTGTGTTGATGGATTTGCGGCTGGGACCGGAGTTCAGCGGCGTGGAAGCGATCATTGCCTTGCGCCAGGAATTCCCCAACTGCCGCGTCATCGTGGTGACGACCTACGACACGGATGAAGACATTTACCGAGCCGTGCAGTCCGGCGCGCAGTCCTACCTTCTGAAAGACATGTCGAAGGCGGAAGTCGTCTCGACCATCCGCGCGGTGCATGCAGGGGAAAGGCCGCTCCCGCCGAACGTGGCGCGACGACTCGCGAACCGGCTGCGGCGCGAGGAATTGAGCCCGCGCGAATTGGAAGTGCTGCAGCTGATCGTGAAAGGACGAAGCAACAAGGAGATTGCCGCGGCGTTGTTCATCTCCGAAGACACCGTGAAATCACGGCTGAAAAGTCTCTTTACGAAATTGGATGTGCAGGACCGGACGGAAGCGGCGATCACAGCCGTGCGGCACGGGATTGTGCATTTGGATTGAGGCTTTCTACTTAGAGCGGTTACCAGAAGAAATTTCCGACAAACGCGGAGACGCGGAGACGCGGAGCAATCAAAATTGGGCTTCCTCCGCGCCTCTGCGCCTCCGCGGTGAGATGATCCGGAAATGAATTTGGAGAAACGCTATAAAGCCCGCGCTCCAGCATGTGAACGACTGAGGCCCCCGTTTGGTGTCTTGACCGCGCGCCGCCAGCCTCACACGCTTTGCCCATGCGCATCCATTTCTTCGGAGCCACAAGGACGACCACGGGTTCGATGTATCTGTTGGAGGTGAACGGCAAACGGCTGCTGCTCGAATGCGGGCTGTTTCAGGGACGCCGCGACGAATCCATCGAACGCAACCGTCATTTTCCGTTCGATCCGAAAACCGTGGATGCCTGCATTCTTAGCCACGCCCACATCGATCATTGCGGCAACCTTCCGAATCTCTGCGTTCAAGGTTTTGAGGGAAACATCTACTGCACGTTTGCCACCCGCGATCTCGCCAGCGTCATGCTTGAGGATTCTGCGCAGATTCAGCAGGCGGACGCCGCGTTCGTTTCCAAAAAGCGCGCCAAACAAGGATTGCCCCCCGTTCAACCGCTCTACACCGCAACTGAGGCCGAGAAGGCTGTCCGTCAGTTTGTGGCGCTGAACTACGATCGCCCGTTCCCGGTGCTCGACGGAGTTACGGTGACCTTTCGCGACGCCGGCCACATTCTGGGTTCGGCTCAAGTTGTATTGGACGTCCACGAAGGCAATCGCAATTTCCGTTACCTGTTCAGCGGCGACATTGGGCGCGGCAACGACGACATTTTGCGCAATCCTGAAGCGGTCGAAGACGTGGACTTCCTTCAGGTCGAGAGCACCTACGGTGGCCGTGTGCATTCCCCAAAAAGCAACGCCAACGACGAAGTTGGACGCCTCGTGCGCGATACCGTCCAGCGCGGCGGCAAGATCATCATCCCGTCGTTCTCGGTCGGCCGCACGCAACAGGTCGTTTACACCTTGCATCAGCTTTCGAACGCCGGTCAGTTGCCGAGCATCCCGATGTTTGTGGACAGCCCGCTCAGCGTGAATGCGACGGAGATTTTCCGCCTGCATCCGGAGTGTTTCAACGAAACGATCTATCAATTCCTCCGCGAAAAGCAGAATCCGTTCGGCATGGAAAATCTGACCTACATTCGCGAAACCAGCCGGTCGCTCAAGTTGAACGATCTGCAAGGCCCGGCCCTCATCATCAGCGCCTCCGGCATGGCTGAAGCCGGCCGCATCCGGCATCACTTGAAGAACAACATCGGCGATCCGAAAAATCTCGTGCTGTTCGTGGGTTACTGCGCGGAGCACACGCTGGGTGCCCAGATCCTCGCCGGTCGCAGTCCCGTGAATATCTTTGGGGAACCTTATGAAGTGAAAGCGCAAATTGCGTCCATCGATTCCTTCTCAGGCCATGCGGACAAGAACGAACTCCGGCGCTATGTGGAGAAGCTCACCGGGAACATCAAAAAAATCAGTGTGATTCACGGCGAAGAATCCCAGGCGCTCGCGTTTGGTGAAACGTTGCGCAGCATGAAACCCAAGGCGCAGGTCATCGTTCCGGAATACCGTCAGGTGCTTGAAGTCTGAGCATGGCCCACCGCATTCCAACGATGGTTCCAGCGCCCGGCGACCGCCTGCAACGATTTGTGGGCGATCGCGTCCGGTTTCAGTTGAAGGCTTCCGGCGATGGGCTGGCAAGC
>CAMLLE010000075.1 GCA_946480555.1 uncultured Verrucomicrobia subdivision 3 bacterium | reverse complement strand
TGAACACAGCTATCAGGTGCTTTCCAAGAACTCGTTGAATGAACCGGGCTGGACGTTGATGGCGGATGTGCTCGGCAGAGGAACGGGAGAAACGTTCCCGCTGGGTTTGGAGAATGGTGCGCGCTTTTTTCGCGTGCTGCGCCGGGTCGATTGAAACCAGCGCTTGAGTTTCATCTGCGTTGTCGGCGCGAATCTTGACTTTCAATCGTCAGACAGAGAGAACGTTTCCCGCTGGCGGACGCCAGCCAACGCAGCGCCATGCCGAACCACCTGATCAAGCCATCTCCGCCGCGCGCTCAGGCGCGAACGTTTTTCGCTGTTGCGCTGCTGTGTTTCAACAGCTGGTGGGCCTCCTCCCAGACCAACGCGCCCGCAGAGCTTCGTTCCGCCGCGGAAGTTCGCGCTCTCAGCGTTGAGGAAGCACAGCAGAATCGCCGTGTGCGGCTGCGCGCGGTTGTGACCTTTTCCGATCCGGCGATTTACTCGCGCTTCGTGCAGGATGAAACGGCCG
Organism: uncultured Verrucomicrobia subdivision 3 bacterium; assembly: GCA_946480555.1. Next base: position 9,242 of record CAMLLE010000075.1, on the reverse strand, counting down.
GCATTTACATTCCCGACACGGGCCTGCCAGTGGCTCTTTATCCCGGTCAAATGGTGGAGGTCGAAGGCACGACCAGCCCGGGCGAATACGCGCCGATCGTGGTGCCCAGCCGCATCACTCCCGTCGGCGAATCTCCGCTCCCGCAGCCCAAAGTCGTGACATACGAACGCCTCGCCAGCGGTCACGAGGATAGCCAGTTCGTCGAAATTGCCGGTATCGTCCGATCCGTCCAATTCGACGAAGCCTTTCAACATCACGTCATCGAAATCGCCACCGGCGGCGGCCGCCTGTCGATCTTCGCGCGCGAATTGCCGGTGAAGCAAAATGCCGAATTGCTCGACAGCACCGTGCGTGTCCGCGGCGTCTGCTCCACGCAGTTCAATCATCAACGCCAGCTGTTCGCGATCCGCCTGATGGTTCCGCGTTCTGAAGACCTCGTGATTGAACAACCGGCTCCGGCAGATCCGTTCGCCATTCCAGCGCGTCCGATCCGCAGCCTGCTTCAGTTCGCGCCTCGGGAATCCTACGGCCATCGCGTCAAGGTCGAAGGCACCGTGATCCATTACGAGCCAGGACGCGTCCTGTTTCTTCAGGATGCGGATCAAGGTGTGGAAGTGCAGACCCGCGAACGCCGTCCGCTTGAATTGGGCGATCGCATCGAGGCGCTCGGTTTCGTGAGCCAGGGCGCTTACACACCCGTGTTGCAGGACTCGGTGTTTCACCGGTTGCGCGCTGGCGACACTCCCGCGCCGGCCCGCGTCACGCCGGATGAAGCGCTTCGTGGCAAACACGATTGCCGCCTCATTCAAGTTGCGGGCAAGTTACTCGATCGCACGCTGCGCGGAACCGAGTGCTACCTGATTTTGCAGGATGGAGAGTTCACATTTCACGCGCAGATCAGCCAGCTCTACGGCGAGAATCTTTTCGCCGAGCTGAAGAACGGGAGCCGCGTTCTCGTGACGGGCGTGTGCCGCATCGATCCCGGCGATTGGCAGGCCGGCGAACATTGGCGTGCGCGCTCATTCCGCCTGCAAATGCGGTCCGTGAACGACGTTCAGCTGCTGCGCGCGCCGCCGTTCTGGACGTTGGATAAGCTGTTGTGGATCGCAGCGGCGCTGGGCTTTGTCGCGCTGGTGGCTTCAATGTGGGTGATTGTGCTGCGTCGCCGCGTGGCGGCGCGGACGCGCGAACTTGAAATCCAGATTCTTGAACGCCAGCGCGCGGAACGGCAGCGCGTGATTGAACAGGAACGCACACGTGTCGCGCAGGATCTTCATGACGAACTCGGCGCGACGCTCACGGAAGTCAGCATCCTCGGTTCGCTCATTCGCACGCCTTCGCTCCCGGCGGACACGCGCGAACGGCATTTGGAAAAGCTCGGCGCCGTTTCCCGTTCCGTGGTGGCGACCCTTGACGAAATCGTTTGGGCGGTGAATCCCAAGTACGATTCGGTCGCATCGCTTGCCAGCTATTATTCGCTCTTTGCGCAACGGTTCCTGAACCTCGCGGGCATCGCCTGCCGGCTCGATGTCGCCGAATCGTTTCCTTCCGCGCCGCTGGACTCGCGCCTGCGTCATGGCGTTTTCCTCGCGTTCAAGGAAGCGTTGAACAACGCGGTGCGGCATTCCGGAGCCGCGGAAGTTCGCATCTCCATGAAGGCCGAGAACGGCGAATTGAAAATCGCGGTTGCCGACAATGGGAAGGGCTTTTCAGCGGCGGCCGCGGCGCCAGGGAGCGATGGACTGGCCGGTATGAAGGAACGGATGTTGAAGCTCGGCGGCGATTGTGACGTGCGCACGGAAGCGAACCGCGGCACGACGGTGGAACTGCGCCTGCCCTTGAACGACCTGATTGCATCATGACGAAAGTTGCCATTGTCGAAGACAATAAGACGACGCGCGAAGGTTTGGAGACCATCGTGAACCTCTCGAATGAGTTTCGCTGCGTATGCACGTGTTCCACAGCCGAGGAAGCCTTGCGCGTGCTGCCGAAGCACGAACCCGAACTGGTACTGATGGACATCCAGCTGCCGAACATGTCGGGCGTCGATTGCGTGGCGAAGTTGAAGGAGCTGCTGCCGAATGTGAAGGCGATCATGGTCACAGTGTATGAAGATCCCGACCGCATCTTCAGCGCGTTGCGCGCGGGCGCATCCGGCTATTTGCTCAAACGATCGCTGCCCGAGGAAGTAGTGAACGCGATGCGCGAAGTACAGCAGGGCGGCGGCGCGATGAGCGGTGAAATCGCGCGCAAGGTGATCGGCTATTTCCGCGAACAAGCCACGACCACCGAAGAAGTGGATCGATTGACGATCCGGGAACGGGAGGTTCTGGAACTGGTCGTTCACGGCCTGTCGAACAAGGAAATTGCGGATCGTCTGAGTGTCACCGTGGCCGCGGTGCGCTGGCATCTGAAGCACATCTACCACAAACTCCACGTTCATTCACGCACGGAAGCCGCCTTGAAATTCCGTCCTGCCAAGTAGCGCCAAAACGGGCGCGCGAAGGCAAATTGCGATTGTCTGCGATGTTAAGAACCCTCACCCGGCCTTCGGCCACCCTCGTCCATTGGATGGGAGCGGGATGGGGAGGGCTTTCCGGGAATGACTTTTCAAGGACGCTCCCAGCAGCCGTCCGCCCGTTCGCTTCACAATCCCGTCGGATGATCCAGAAATGCCCAAGGCAGCTTGAACTTTCGCGAAAGCTCCCCGGCCAGCGCTTTGACACCGAAGGTCTCCGTGGCGTAATGACCGGCGTAGAAAACGTTCACGCCGAGTTCCTCAGCGAGGGCGTAAGTCCAATGCGGTCCCTCGCCGGTGATGAATGTGTCGATGCCGGCCTTGGCCGCTTTTGCCAGATCGCCGCCCGCGCCGCCGGTGACAATCCCGATGCGCCGGCACATTTCCGGGCCGGCAGGAATGACCAACGGCTGGCTGCCAACCGCCTTCGCTAGCCGCTGTTCCAATATCTCCCGATTCAGTTTTGCCGTGGCGAGAAGGCCGATGTCCTGACCGTGGCTCGGGAAGAATGGCTTCACGGTCCGGAAGCCGAGCGCCCTCGCGAGTTGTGCGTTGTTTCCCAACTTCGGATGCAAATCCAGCGGCAGGTGCGAGCTGTAAACTGCGACGTCGTTCTGCATCAAAAGCCGAATCAGCTCATAACGTTTTCCGGTCCACGGATGCGAGGGACCCCAGAACAGGCCGTGATGGACAATCAGCAAATCCGCTTTGGCGTTCAGCGCCATCCGCACCGTGGCAAGGCTGCCATCCACGGCGGCGGCAATGCGCGAGACGCGCCCAGAATTCTGCACCTGCAATCCATTCGCTGCGCCGTCGTAATCGCCGATTTCCGCCGTGCGCAGAATGCGATCACAATAATGCACCAGCTTTTCCAGGGAGGCGTCGCTCATGCGTGCGATGAAAACAGACATCGCCGCGCGCGCAAGCTCCGAGTGCCCACAGCTTCGGAGGGACGAGTTACAACGAGTCCCTGTTCAAATTCCAAACTCCAGCTCCGGATTCCAAGAACTTCCAGGAATCAATTCCCAAAATCGCTCCCATTGATGCGTGGAGTTTGAATCTTCTTTGGAACTTGGAACTTGGGATTCGGAACTTCACCGGATAAACGGGAACTCGGTTAGCTCCTCCCTACGCTCCCTTGCCACCGTAAAGCTTGCGGCTCCGATAGCCCGCTTCTAGCCTGCGGCCCGTGCGTTTGCTGGCCCGCTATCTTCTGCGTGAATGCCTCGTTGCCCTGGCGTTCTGCTTCTGCGCGTTCCTGATTTTGCTCGTCGCGGGCGATCTCGTCAGCCAGTTGAACAGCCTTCAGGAAAAGCGATTGAAGGGCTTGGAGGTGGCGCAGTTTTACCTGTATCGGCTGCCCGAGTTCATGACGATCGTCCTGCCCGTCTCGCTGTTGCTCGCGCTGCTTTATGCGCTGACAAATCACGCGCGCCACAACGAGATCACTGCCATGCGGGCGGCGGGAATCAGCCTCTGGCGCATTGGGATGCCTTACTTCGCCATCGCGACCCTTTGCGCGGGCACGTTGTTCTTCATCAACGAATGGATTGCCCCGGACGCCGCTGAGATCGCCGTTGCGATCAAGAACCAGCACGCGAAAGAGGAAACCGGGAAGAACCGGCAAATCCGGAAAAACTTCGTCTTCAGCAATGCACGGGAAGGCCGCACGTGGCATATCGGCTGGTACCATCGGCCAACCGGCACGATGCGCGGGGTGGCGTTGGAATGGCGGCTTTCCGATGGCACCACGCGTTCCATCTTCGCCGACCGCGGCCGGTTCACGAACGGCGTATGGCAGCTGGAAAATGTCACCGAAATGCGACGGGCGGTCGGACCGGATGCCGTTTCGGTCAAGTCATTGACGAATCAGCTCACCTTGCCGGTGATTTCAGAAACACCCGAGGTCATCCGCAGCGAGATCAGCGTCAGCGAGAAGCTCGGCGACAAGCTGGGTGCGCGTCAGGCGGATATTCCGTTGCAGGCAATTCGCGATTATCTGCGGCTCCATCCGAATCCTGAACCAGCCATTCAGGCGTGGCTCCACACCAAACTGCATGGCCGCATTGCGGCACCGGTGACGTGCTTCGTGATCGTTTTGCTCGCGCTTCCGTTTGCAGCGGCATCAGGACGGCGGAACGTTTTCGTCGGCGTGGCATCGAGCATTGTGATTTTCTTCGCTTACTACATTTCCCAACAGATTGGATTTGCCGTTGCGGAAACAGGACGCATCCCGGCATGGCTTGGCGCGTGGCTTCCAAACCTGCTGGCGGCTGCGACCGGAATCTGGCTGCTCGCCCGAACACGATGATCCGCCGCTACTGCGCGGAAATTTCTTTTTTACCTGACAGTCGCGCCGGTGCGCTGAACACTTCTGCCCGTGAGCGATCCACTGAAAGCACTGCAGGCGCGTTACGACCGGCTCAATCTTCTCTTCAATGTCGGCAACGTCATCCACTCCACCCTCGATCCGCAGGAAGCGTTGCAGCTGATCACGAACGAGGCGGTGCGGCTCATGAATGCCTCGAGCGGCTCAGTGGTGCTGGTCAATCCCACCAGCGGCTTTCTCGAAATCCAGGCGTCGCAAGGCCTGCCGCGAAACGCCGCGTCGTTGAAGCTGCGTGTCGGGGAAGGCATCACGGGCTGGGTGGCGCGCAGCGGAAAACCCGCGCGTATTGCCGATGTTTCAAAGGATCCCCGTTACATCGCCGTGCGTCTGCATGTGCAATCGGAACTCGCCGTTCCACTCGAAGTGAACGGTGAAATTCGCGGCGTTCTGAATGTGGATTCCGATCGCGAAGATGCGTTCACGGATGAGGACCAGGAACTTCTTCAGGCGCTGGCCATCCAGGCGGCGCGCGTCATTCAGAACACCTGGCTCTATGAACAGCTGCGTTTGAAGGCCGGATTGTTTGAAGCGTTGATCAATGTCAGCCGCACGATCAATTCAACGTTGAATCTGGACGACGCGTTGGAAGTGGTCACACGCGAAGCGCGCGAGTTGATGCAGGCAAAAATGTGTTCGCTGATGATGATGGATGAGCGGCATGAATGGCTGGATTTGCGCGCGAGTTCCGGAGCAGGCGAAGCGTATCTTGGAAAACCCCGGTTGAGCGTGCAGGAAAGCCTGCTCGGCGTGGTGGTGCGGCGCAAGAAACCGATGCAGGTCGCGAATGTTCAAACGTCGTCGCGTTATCAGCGGGTGGAGATCGCGCGCCGCGAAGGTCTCGTTTCACTACTGAGCGTTCCACTGCTGTTCGGCGGCGAAGCAATCGGCACACTCAGTGTTTACACCGGCAAACCTTACAATTTCTCCAACGAGGAGATCCGGATTCTCTCCGCGCTGGCAGAGCTTTCGGCGATAGCCATTGAAAAGGCGCGGCTTTATGAGCGCATTGTCGATGTCGAGGAACAGCTGCGTCAGAACGAAAAGCTGTCCGCGTTGGGATTGCTCGCAGCGGAAGTGGCGCACGAGATCCGGAATCCACTCACGGTAATGAAGATGTTGTATCACTCGCTCAACTTGAACTTTGAGGCGAAGGATCCGCGCAGCAAGGACGCGCGCATCATCGGGGAAAAGATGGATCACCTGAACAAGATCGTGGAACAAATCCTGGACTTCGCGCGCACGGCGGAGCCCCGGCTCGCTTCGGTGAATTTGAACAGCCTGGTCGAAGAGCTCGGCTTGCTCGTGCGTCACAAATTGAAGAACCAAAACGTTCGCTGGACGACGAAGCTGGAACCGGAGCTCCCTCCGATTCTCGGAGATGCCACACAGCTGGAACAGGTGTTTCTCAATTTGATCCTCAACGCGGCGGAAGCGATGCCGCGCGGTGGCATGCTCACGATCTCGACGCGCATGGCAGCCGGGGAGCGTCCCGAAGATTCACACGTGGCGGTCGATTTCGCAGACACCGGCGAAGGCATGACCGAAGAGCAACAGCAACGGGCCTTCACTTCGTTGCTTAGCACAACGAAACGGTCCGGTACCGGATTGGGACTCGCCATTGTTCATCGGATCGTTGAAGGGCACCACGGCAAGCTGCGATTGAAATCGCAGCCCGGCAAAGGCACCACGATCAGTGTGGAATTGCCGCTTCAACCCGTGACGGCTTGATCGAAAGCCCGTCTCCAAGGCGTTTGAGTCTCTGAGGTTCAGCTGCAGTTTTTTCTCGGCAGGCTCCGGAGCGTTCAACACTCATCCTTCAACTTCGAACCTTCGAAGCGCTCGGTTCGGCTTCGGCGTTGGATGTTGAAAGATGAATGTTCGCCCGCTTCGCCCCGCGTGCTTCCCGCTTTCCATTTGAGCGGCTTCCTGATTTTATCCGGCGTCTTTTTTGTGATAGCCTGACGTCTTATTTATGAATTCGAAGCAGCAACTCTGGAAACGCTTTCAACAGTTTTACTCCGAGTTCCCCAAACTCGGTCTCGCCGTCGATCTCAGCCGCATGCATTTCGACGATGATTTTTTCTCCTTAATGGAGCCCCGCATCCAAAAGGCCTTTGCGGCCATGGCTGAATTGGAGAAGGGCACCATCGCAAACCCGGATGAAAAGCGAATGGTCGGTCATTATTGGCTGCGAAATCCAGCGCTCGCGCCTAACACCGAGATCAAAAGTGAGATTGAGCAAACCTTGGCGGCAATCGAATCGTTCGCGGCTGAAGTTCATTCCGGAAAGGTTAAGGGACCTGGCGGAAGTTTCACGAACCTCCTCTTGGTCGGCATCGGCGGGTCAGCATTGGGCCCGCAGTTCGTTTCCAATGCGCTCAGCCAACCCGGTAACGATAAGCTCCGGCTCTGGACCTTCGATAACACGGATCCCGACGGTATGGATCGAGTGATCGGTGCGATCGGGAGCGAGCTGGGTCGCACGTTGGTGGTCGTGATTTCGAAGTCAGGCGGAACCAAGGAAACACGCAACGGCATGCTTGAAGCCAAAGCTGCGTACGACCGAGCCGGATTGAAGTTCGCCGCTCAAGCCGTTGCCGTAACACAAGTTGGGAGCGAGCTCGACAAATTCGCGGCTCAGAATGCCTGGCTGAAGCGTTTCCCGATGTGGGATTGGGTCGGCGGTCGGACGAGCGAACTCTCCGCGGTCGGTCTGCTTCCGGCGGCGCTCCAAGGATTCGACATTCGTGGCCTAATCGCGGGCGCCAAAGCCTGCGATGAACAGACTCGCATCGCCAATGTTCAGCAGAATCCTGCCGCGCAACTGGCCTTGATGTGGTATTCCGCGGGCAAAGGCGTGGGCACAAAAGCCATGGTAGTATTGCCTTACAAGGATCGCTTGGAGCTGTTCTCGAAATATCTCCAACAGCTGATCATGGAATCCATCGGCAAGGAGAAGGACGTCGATGGCAAACTGGTCAATCAGGGAATCGCCGTTTACGGCAACAAAGGTTCAACCGATCAACACGCTTACATTCAACAACTTCGGGATGGTTTGAACAATTTTTTCGCGGTCTTCATTGAAGTGTTGAAGGATCGCTCTTCTGCAAACTTGGAAGTCGAACCGAACGTCACGTCGGGCGATTACTTGTCAGGCTTCTATTTGGGAACCCGCCAGGCACTCTTCGAAAACGGTCGCGAGTCGCTAACGCTTACCATCAATGAAGTTTCCGCATTCAGCGTGGGTGTTCTCATCGCGCTCTTCGAACGTGCAGTCGGATTTTACGCCACGTTGATCAATGTGAACGCCTACCATCAACCGGGCGTTGAAGCTGGAAAGAAGGCAGCGTCTGCCGTCATTGAATTGAAGCTGAAAGTGCTTCAGGTGATGAACAGACAAGCCGCGACTGCATCTGAAATCGCTGAGAAAGCCGGAGCCATTGATGATGCCGAAACCATCTTCAAAATCTTGGAGCATCTCGCGGCCAACCCGAGTTCGGGAATCTTGAAGTCGGCTGGTGCGAACACGTTCGCCGCCAGCTATCGTAAGGCCTGATGTTCGTTTATCCGAAACAGTTTGATGTAATCGTCGTTGGTGCGGGCCACGCTGGAGTTGAAGCCGCTCTGGCGGCGGCCCGCATGGGTTGTCAGACCCTGCTCCTGACGATCAATGCCGACACGATTGGCCAGATGTCCTGCAATCCCGCTATTGGAGGCCTGGCAAAGGGGCATCTGACCCGTGAGATTGACGCGTTGGGCGGCGAAATGGGCAAAGCCACGGACATGACCGGGCTCCAGTTTCGCATGCTCAACACCAAAAAAGGTCCGGCGGTGTGGGCTCCGCGCGCTCAGTGCGACAAGAAGGCCTACCAGTTCCGGCTGAAATGGGTGTGCGAACGCGCCCCGAACCTGACGATCCAGCAGGGACAGACCTCAAAGATCTTGGCCAAGGACGGGCAGGTTTACGGGGTTGAGACCACGCTCGAAGTCCAGTATCACGGGCGATGCGTCGTTATCACGACCGGGACTTTCCTCCGCGGGTTGATGCACATTGGCTCGAACCAACAATCCGGTGGCAGAGCCGGTGAATCAGCCGCCATGGGATTGTCTGGGTCGCTGAAGGATCTCGGATTGGAATTGGGGCGCCTCAAAACCGGAACGCCACCAAGACTGCTGCGGCGATCGATTGATTTCTCAAAAACAGACGTTCAGCCCGGTGACGATCCCGTTCCCTACTTCACATTTTGGAAGGACGACTTGTTCCACGTGGAACATTCCGGGATCAATCCCAAGGATCTCGGCCGTTCCGACGGGAAGTATCCACCGGGTTCCGTG
>CAMLLE010000074.1 GCA_946480555.1 uncultured Verrucomicrobia subdivision 3 bacterium | reverse complement strand
CTCCTCGATGTCATAACTCAGCGCGCGTGAAACTTCATTCGCCACGGCGTGCAACGCCACGGGCGAGCGGCGGACTTCGCGCGGACGCGAATAATTGATGAACTCGTTCAACTGCGCCGTGACTTTGTCCGTTTCATCCACGATCGCACGGGAACGTTCACGAATCTCCGACGAGTTTTCCGGCTGCTTCGAAATCATCTGCGCCATGCCGCGAATGATGTTCAGCGGATTGCGCGTCTCATGCGCCAGGCCAGCGGCCGCGAGGTTCATCTCCTTCAAGTGCGTGTTCATCTCGCTGGCGCGAACAAGCCGGAGCTGCAACTCCGACGAGCGGGTAACATTGCGCCAGGCCAGCGCCACGCCGAGCACGGAAATTGCCGAAAGGAAAATCACAATGCCGCGATTTCGCGCGTCGTAGCGCACAATCCCGCTGTAGGTCTGCGTCGAAAGCGCGACCACCAGGCCATGCAATTCGCGGCGCTGGATCATGGCCAGAAACTCCGCCTCGTCCATGCCCCGGGCCCAGAACGGACGCCGCGGCCGGTCGCGACGATCGGAGTCGGGCCCGCGATCTGGACGTTCAGGCGGACGCGTACCGTCCGGCGGGGGCGGCTCATCATCGCGATCGCGCCCCTTGCGGCCACCGCTTCGAAACGGGTCCTGCGCGGTGTTGGTCAAATCACGGAACGGCGGCGTCACAAACGTTGGCGGCGGCTGGTTCGTGCCGAACTCATGCGGCGCGCCCGCCAGCGTGTATTCCAGGGTCACCGCGCCCTCACTCCAAAGCCCGCGCTCTGGCAGGACGATGCTGCGGTTCAATTCGATCGTGGGCCGGCCGGCGGACGCGAGCGGTTCGTTGGCCGCATTCAGCAAGGCAATCCAAACAATCTCGCTTGAACGAACGAGGCGGTTCGTCCGTTCGTTCACCAGTTCGTTCAACACCGGCTCCAACCGGTCGGACAGAACCGCGCCGCGAAACTGAAGCCCGCGAATGAAGGCGCTCAATGTGTCCGCAATGTCGCGCGCGCGCTTCTCCATCCCTGCCTGTGCCACCTGCTTGACGCGCCGGTGCTCGCTCACCTGCCAAACCACTGCCAGCGCCCAGAGGGCGGCGAGCAGGCCATAAACGATCCAGTTGCGGCGCGACATGAGTGGCGATGGCTGCGGGGTTATTGAAACTCGAACTTGGGCTCCTTCTTCACCGGCACGCGTTCCAGGAATTTGTCGAGTTCCTCTTCAGAAACGGACTTCTCAATCAGCGAATGATTCTCCTGTTCGCGCCTGGATACGGACGCCAGTTGCGTCGGCGCTTCCACAATGCGCGGCGTGAGAAAGATCAGCAGCTCGGTCTTTGTACCGCTGCTGGTCTTTCGTTTGAAGAGATTCCCGAGCAGCGGAATGTCGCCAAGGAACGGCACCTTGCTTTCGCTCGAAGCCTTGTCGCTCGCCATCAATCCGCCGATCACCACCGTCTGGCCGTTGGGCGTGATCGCAACCGTGTCCGCGCGGCGAATATCAATCGCTGGCGCATCCACTCCAACCGCCAGCGGCACCGTGACGTTTTGATTCAGCGACGAAGTTTCCGGTGAGATGATCATCTGGATCATGCCATCCGGCGTGATGTAAGGCGTGACGCGAAGGATGATTCCGACCGAAGTGTAAGTGACACCGTTCTGCTGCGCGCCCAGCGTGGTGTAATTCACGCTCGTGATGAGCGGGACGTTCTGGCCGATCTGGATCGTGGCCGGCTGGCGGTCGCGCGCGAGAATGGACGGGCGCGACAGCAACTGGGCCTTGCCCGCTTGCGCAATGGCTCGGAGCGTTGCCTGAAAATCGCCGCCAAGGATCTGATAAACGCCTGCGCCCGGCGTCGTGCCCGCAGGTGTCAGCGAAGGAACGCTCTGGCCCGGGCCAACCGGAAAGACGTTCGTCACGATGCTATTCAATCCGTTGGCGCCGAACACCGTCCCGAGATTATTCGTCATCCCGTTGCCGATGTTCTTGCCGTACGCGCCTTCGATGCCGATGTCGCGTCCTTCCGTGTGCTGCACTTCGAGAAACACAACCTTGATTAACACCTGCGGCCGCGGCCGGTCGAGATTAGCGACCACCTGCTTGATCTGTTCGATCGTTTCCGCGTCGCCGATCACGACCAGATTGCCGGAATCGTCGATGGAAACCTGCGCCGTGCCGATCTGATTGTTTGGCGTGTACTGGCCGGTGCCGGTGCCGGTGCGGTTGCGGTTGGCGTTGTTCTGATTCTGGTTAAACCCGCCGAAGCCGCCAAAGCCCTGCGGTTGCGCCGACGCGTGCAGGGCCGCGCTCAGCACGAGAGCCGCAAACGCGCCGAGGCATCGTTTCAAGTGGTGCATGTTCGTCATATAAATCCTTCAATTAACGGTTCCCACCGAAGCCCGTGTTCCGGTTGCCCGTGTTGCCAAAGCCCGTGTTGTTGTTGTTCTGGTTTTGATTCTGCTGAATGCGGGACTGGAACGGGCTGTTCTGGTTGTTGCGGTTGTTGCGCGACGTCGTCGCTCCGACGGTGTCCTGCAACACCGAGAGCACTTCACTCGGGTCGGCGTTGCTGATGCGAATCACTTCCATCTTCTGCACCTTGCCCGGCTGATCGAGCTGGACCACCATCTCCGAAATCTGATCCATCAAATCCTTGGTTGCAGTCACGACCACGGACGACGTCCGCGCGTCGGCCACCGCCACGACCTGGTTGCGTTTCTTGATGCGATCGTTTTGCCCACCGCCACCCTGGTTGCCGCCGCCGCCGAAGGCCGCAGCGAAACCGCCGAAACCTCCGCCGCCAAATCCGCCGCGACCGCGGTTTCCACCAAACCGAATGGGTGCCTGCGCCGTGCCGGTCTGATCCGGGAACAGCCCGCTCAGCAGGGTTGCCATCTCGGTCGGGTCCGCATGCCGCAACCGGAACACCTTCACTTCGGTGACATCCTCCGCGCTGCTGTCGATGGCTTTGATGATTTCCACGATGTGCCGGATGTTCGCCTGCGTGTCGGTGATCACGATGGAGTTGCCGGCCTGGTTGGCAATGATCGTGGCACCGGAGGAAACGAACGGCGAAATGTCCGAAACGAGCTGCGCGGCTTCGACGTAACGAATCGGAATGATCTGCGTCACCATCTCGTCGTTGTTGGGAATCTGTGAAGGTTCGTTTCCGATGCGAACGGGATTCGCCAGTTTCGCGGACGCCTTGTCCATGATCTTCAACGTGCGTTCGCCCGTGCGGATCGCAGCGTAACCGTTGCGGTTCAGAGACGAGTTCAGCAGATCGACGATCTCGTCACGGCTCATCGGCTGCGCGCTGATCACGCTGACGGAGCCGCTGACACGCGTGTCGTAATCGATGATGAACCCCGCAGCTTCGCTCAGGTGATTCAACACGAGGTCGATCGGGGCGTTGCGGAAGTTCACGCGCAGGCCGCCGTTGGTGTTCACAATGCCTTGGGGCATTTCAACCGGCGCAGCGGCCGCGGCAGGAACGGCGGTGGCCGGCGGCACAGCGGCGGGCGTTGAATCCGTTTGCGTCGGAACTGCAGCATCCTGCGCAAAGGCAGGCACCGCGGCCAACGCAGTGACGAACGCCACGCGGCGGGCGAATCGGGTGAAGGAGGATTGCGCTTTCATGATATCAATCTGGGTTTGCCTCCCCGTTGGGAGGCGGTTGCGGGACAAAGTCATTCTCGGGCGGTTGCGGAGTGGATGTTTCCACGGAAATCGTTTCCGGCGCGGGGACAGGGACCGCATTATCCGGCGGCGCGGCCGGAGCTTCCGTCTGTGGCGGCGGTGTCCCTCGACCTTCTTCCTGCATCCGGCGCAGTATCATGCGCTGAACAGGATCGCTCGGATCAAGATTGCCGGGCGCCGGCGCGGGTGTCGCGGAATCGGACGACGCGCTTTGGCTGGAAGCACCGGAATCTGAACTGCGGTTCCAACGACGTTCGCCACGGTCACGATTACCGCGGTCGTTCGACGCGTAGGAAGTGGAGGAGTTTTGGCTCGCCTCGGCGGCGTTCCAAGTGCCGTCTTCGCTGCGGCGCATCTGCATCCCGATGCGCAGTTCCACCTCGTTCGTTTCCGCCGCCAGCTTCACCGTGTTGTGCTGAATCGCAAGGATGCCGAATGTCGCTATGCGATCGCCCACCTTCAGGGACTTTCGGTAATCGGAACTCGAACCATCGAAAAACGCGAGCAGCACGTTCGAATAGCTCATCGTGCCCACCAGGGAGAACGTGTCCACAATCTGTGGCGTCGATGGCACGCTGCGCACCCGCTCCACGCGCGGACGGCGGTTGGGATCGAAGATGTTCCGGTCGTTGATCAGCTGGAATGCGGAGAAATCGCGCGGGTTCTGGTTTGTCTGCGCGGTGGCTGATGCGGGCTGGAACAAACAGAGCAGTGCGGCGCTGACCAAGGTGGCCAATCCGGTCCAGTTTCTGAGCCACGGAACATCGAACATCCAACATCCAACCCCCAACATCCATTGCCGACGCAGCGAGCCATCCTTTGGATGTTCGATGTTGGACGTTCGATGTTGGAGGTTTCTCATTTCAGAATTGTGCTTCATGGTTGTTCCGGCGTGAGCACCAGTCCGCTCACCTGCAGGCCGAGCGACAACTGCCGGCCTGTGCTGTCACGCGAGGTAATATCCACCGATTCCAGCTTCAATCCCAGTGGACCTTTTTCAATATTGTAAATGAACCGCGACAGCATCCAGAGCGTGCCTGAGGCGTCGATGCGGCAGATCAGTGTTTTGTAATCGTCCGAGTCGTTCTTCCACTGCGGCGTCACGGCATTCAGGCTGGCACCGCTTTCCTGGGCCCAATCCTGAAGTGTCTTCAAAAGCTGCTCCTGCGCGAGCGAAGGATTGTTCGGCAGTGTGTTCGTGCGCATCGAATCCCAGCGCTCGCGAATCACGTCGTCCCGCCGAATCAACGCGCTGCCTTCCGAAATCTGGGTGGAGAGACGCCTGATCTCCGCGTGGCGCGACTTCCATGCTTTCATCAGCGGCGTGTAAAGCAGCTTGTCGCCAAGGAACACGCCGCCGAGCACGGCGACGAGCACGATCAGCAGTTTCTGTCGGTTATCGGTTTTCATTCAAAGGTCCGTTCACGCGGTATTCGAAAGAGAATTGAATCGGGGATTTGCCGCGCGTCTGCGGCACCAGATCGCTCACGCCGCTGTTGGTTCCAAGGTGATGCACCGTGCGGATGAGCGCCGCATAAGTTTCCGCATTGCCGGAGCACGTCACCTTGTTCATGTCGCGAATTTCCAGCGACCGCGCCGTCAGGCTGCCGTCTTCCGGAAAGGCGGTGGTGAGCTGCCGAATAATGCTCAAGCACCGAAAGTTCGGATCGAACCACGGGCGGAACTGGCTGATCTGACCGGAAACACCTTCGAGGGCTTTCACATGACGCTCCATCCCGCGCCATTGCGAACGCAGCTGCGAAAGCTCCCATTGCTGATAACCGAACAGCCCGGCGACGCTCAGCAGCAGCAACACCGCAATCGCCGCCACCTTGCGGAGCCTTCCCGGCGCATACTTCGACGTCGCGCGTTGCCATGCGGAGATGCGCGGCGGCAGAAATTCAAATTGATCGCCGCGGCCGGTCAACTTCTGCGCCGCAAGACTGAACGCGCCCGAAACCGGAGTCTCTGCCGGAAGGGTTTTCCCGAACGTGTTCGCGGCATAAACCGGAACCAGTTCGATCTTCAGCCCGGCTGGTTCGAATCGCGGCCGGATCTCTTCCGCCAGTTTCTGGACGGCATCGCGCGCGCCGAAGATGCGGATCGTCTTCACCGAATCCCGGAAGCCGGCGGGCAGTTGACCCAATGTGATGCGAGCTTCGCGCGCGATCAGGTCGCTGTTCAGACTGTGTTCGCCACTCGTGCCTTCGATCATCGCCTCCAATGCGCGCAAAGCGATGACTCCGCCGCCGGCGCTGATCATCAAGCCCACGTGGCTGGGTTCGATGGTTAACGCCAGCACGCCTTCTTCGGAACGCGGCGGTTGAAGCGCAAGGATGCCGAGCGAGAAACTCAACGGCCGCAACTTCGCCTGGCGAAGGACAAGATCCAGCCGCTCAACGTGACTGCGCGGAATGCCGATGAACGTGGCGTGCTGTTCGCCAGCGCTCGTGACCGATCGCGACCGGGAAACTTGCAGCGTCGCGATGTCGGTGGGGAAACCGCGTTCCGCCTCAATATCCAGAAACGCCGGGATGTCGGCGTCGGGAAGCTTCGGAATCGTCGTGTGCGCGGCCAGCGCCCAGCGCAGCGGAAGCGCGACCACGCAGTTGCGTTCGTGCACTCCAGCGGCGCCCAGGTGATTGAGAATCTCGCGCCCGGCCAGTTCCGGTTCCGCCGTAAGCGGATCAAGAGTCAGCGTGGTGGTGAACCGCTGCGCCACGTGCAGCGAGCCGTTCTGCCGCCGCAGCACCACGCCATCGAGTCGGGTGCCGTCGATGGAAAGCCCCAGCAAACTGGACGGCGTTTTGCGCTTCAGAAAATCGATTGAAAGAATGTTGTTCATCACGTCAGACAATTACCGCTGCACTCCGCGAGCTCGTGGGAGTCAGATTAAGAGTAAGAGTATGATTAAGATCATGCGGGATGCGCGGCGCGAGGTTCCCGCTCCGACTCATAATCGTAATCGTAATCGTAATCTTACTCTTAATCATACTCCCCACCCTCACCGCGTATTCCTCGTGACCCACGTTTCCCGTGTTTCCCGCCCGAGCGCCCAGCCAAGCCGGCTGAGATCCTGGCGGAAAATGATCTTCGGCGTTCCCTCGCGCGTGTCGAAAACGAATCTTGCCCGGCGATAACCGCGGCCAAACGCGCCCAGCGCCGCAACATCCGCCGCAACCTGAAAGCTTCGGGCCGTGACGTAATCGCCACGCGCCAGCGCCTGGAGTTCGGAACTGCCGGAGCCCAATGCATCCACGATCCAGGCAAAGGTCCGGTAATCCAGACTCGTGTTTTCGCGGTAGTTCACCAGCTGTTGCGCCGTGTCGTAGGTCATGCCCGGGAGGCACGCGAGCACGGTGACCGAAGCGGTGTTCACGTTCACGCGGCCAATCGTCGTGCTGTTCGTGCTGGCGGTGAGATCGTCATACACGCGCGCAAACTCGTCGGGCGTCATCCGGCTGCGCAGGTAGAACTGCAGCATGCTGGCGATCTGCTGGTCTTGCTGCCCGCTTGCGGAGGCCAGTGCGTTGGTGATCTCCCGCGCGCGCGACGCGCCAAGCCGCAGCTCCAGCAAACCGCCGAGTTGCGGCAGGTTGTTCACGTTCGTTCGCGAGGTGCCATCGGCATAGGTGTTGATCTCTTCGCTGAAGACCGTGAAGTAATCGAGCACTCCAGGATCAGCAATGCCGTTGCCGTTCTCGTCCTGCTCGTTCACATCGAGAATGCCGTTCTGGTTCAGGTCTTCGCCCTCCAGAAGTTCCGAAGTTGCGCCGTAAAGCAGCCGCAGTTCGCCGACCGATTCAAACACGTCGTGTTTGGGCAGGTAACCTTGCATGGAGTAGTTCAGCGACGAATCGGAGCTGCTGTTCGTGCTGCGCCAGTCCACGATCGCCTCCGCAAATTCGTAGGTCATGTAAGGCACGTTCGAGACCAGCACGTCGGCGGTAACCCACGACGCGTTCAAGTTCAGTTTCGAACTCTCGTCCACCAAAGCAAAATGCGGTTCCGTTTCGATGCCCGTTCCGGAGCTGCGTCCCAGCAGCCAGAAATGCGGGTTCTCCTCCGGGACCAGCGACGTGCCGAGCGAGACGGCTTCGGCGGCGTATTCCCCAACTTCAGGCACGATGCCGTTCGTGCCGTAGGTGCCCAGGATTGTGCTGACATAACGCGCCGCGCCTTCGATCGCCTGTTCCGCCGCAAACCCCGATGATCGGTTGTCCGCCGCGCGCAGTTCGAGCGACATGGAGTTCGCGAAGTAGATGGATATGCTGATCAGACCGATGGCCATCATCAGTACGATGACGAGCACGGAACCCTGTTCAGATTTCCGATTGACGACTGGCGATTGCCGAATGGATGCGCGCGCGTTCATTGGCTGGCCACCACGGTGTTGGTGCGCGATTGCGCGCTGATCGGCACGATCATTTCCAGCTGGCGCTCCGCCAGATCGGCGCTCTGGCTCGCAAGGACAACCGTCACACGCACGGCGCTGGGCAGATTCGTGTCGGTGGAAGACGTGTCCCAATAGTTCCGCCATTGTGAGCCGTCGTAACAGGAGAACTCAATGCTCTCCACGCCGGACATCATCCAATGTTCCTCCGGCTGCGGCATGATGTTCGCCAGCAGGTTGCGCGTGAGGCTGCGATACAGATCACTGCCCGCCTGGTCGCGATTTTCCGGCAGCCGCAATCCGTAGGTGACTTTCTGCACTTCGCCCCACGGCTCGGATTCGCGCGTCACGCCAGTCGTGGTGTTGAATTCAATCTTCACTGGCAGATTCGCGCCCAGGCTGGTGACGTCACCCACCTTGAACGTGCCCGCGAGCAATCCGCCGGGCGGCACTGCGCCTTGCAGGTCGCGCCGCAGAATCGCCAGCGTCTGCTGGATGGGCAGCGATTCCTCCACGTAATTCACCGTGCGATCGCGCAGCCGGAGAGACGTGAAGAAAACGGCGTTGATGGCGACCAGAACGATGGCGGTGATGCCGATGCCAAGCAGCAGTTCGATCAAAGTGAAACCGCGATGTGAACGAGAACATTCAAGATTCAACATGGAACGCTCAACGTTCAAGGCAACGCGCGTCCTGGGCGCTGCTTGAGCGTTGAAGGTTGAATGTTGAGTGTTGAATGTTTTCACAACGGTCAAAGCGATCCGGTTCCTGAAACTCCAAACGACGGCGAATTCGCCAGTGTGCTCAGCCGCACGGTGTATTCCCGGCCGGCCGCATCAAAGGCCACTTCCGCCGTCAGCAACTGCATCATTGAATCGACCGGCCAGATCTGGTTCTTCAGCGTCCAGCGGAACTCCAGGCCGTTTTCGGTGATCGTTCCGCTCAGGCTGGATTGCGTCCAATTCGTCATCACGATGCTTTCGTTCAACACGCGGTCCGCCACCCGCGTGGCTTCGGCTTTGCGCACGCTGACCTCGCCCGCAAGACTGGAAATGCGGTAGGCTTCAACCGCCACCGGAATCACGATGGCCATGAACAGCAGCGCCGCGAGCACTTCGGCCAGCGTGAAGCCGGCTTCGCCCTTTACACTTCCCAGGAGACGACGTGAGGAGACTCTCACTTCCAATCCCAAGGACGAGGAAGTTTGCGGCTCGTTGCCTCGCCTCCTGCGCTTAGCGATCGCTCGTGAAAATTGCATAAGCCAATCGGTTGGTGCTTTGAACCAGCCACAGTGTCTCGCCACTTTCGGAAGTCAGGCGCAGCCGGCTGGGACTGGATTCGTCAGTGGTGCCGTCCGGCAAAAAACGAATCGCGTTCACGCTTCGACCATTGAGCGAGACGAGCGATCCATCGAGAACTTCCAGCCGCAAACCGCCGTCGTGCCGGAAGTTCTCCGCCTTGGGATCCACTTCGGTTGAACCTGGCGTTTGCGAAGTTGCTTCAAGCTGAAGGCCGTATTCGCCCTGCTGCGAATCGATCCACAGCAACACCGGGAAGCCTTCCGAAATCGCGCGGCTCTGGCCTGCGTGCGTCAGCGACAGCAGCTGGCGCGCTTCCGAACTGAGCGCGCGTCCGCGAAAGAATCGCGATAACGACGGCAACGCCATCGAAGTCACTATCGCGAGCAAAGCGAGAATCAAGATGAGT
>CAMLLE010000073.1 GCA_946480555.1 uncultured Verrucomicrobia subdivision 3 bacterium | reverse complement strand
CCACGAGGCGTTCCACGGCTTCCACTTCCGGGATGTTGAACTTGATGGGCGTCTTTCCGACGTAAAGGTTGATTTTGCCCGGCGCACCGCCGACGTAACCGAAGTCCGCGTCCGCCATTTCGCCGGGACCATTCACGATGCAACCCATGATGGCGATTTTCACGCCCTTGAGATGTTCGGTGCGTGCCTTGATGCGCGCGGTGACGGTTTGAAGATTGAACAATGTGCGGCCGCAGCTCGGGCACGCCACATAATCCGTCTTGAAACTGCGACAGCCGGCCGCCTGGAGAATGTTGTAGGCCAGCCGCAAACTCTGGCCTGCGCCGGATTCGCCGCGAACGAGGATCGCGTCGCCGATGCCATCGGCGAGCAGGGCGCCGATCACAACTGATGCCCGCAGCAACGCAATGTTCGGTGCAAGCGGCGATGATTCGAACACGAGGCAATCCTTCAGCAAAATCGGATTGTTCCGCCCAAGGCGTTTTAGTTTCGCGACCAACAATCGAAACGCAGTGACCGGCGGCAGATTCACCCCATCCTTCACTGTGACCAACTGTGTGTCGCAATTGATCTCGAATTCCTGCGTCGGATCGATCTCCGCCACGTTCAAGTCTTCGTAAACCGCTTCCGGCTTCACATCCGCTTTCGGAGACAGCTTCGGCGCGACCCTGTCCCAAGTCGCCTGTGTGACGGCGACGCGAATCAACTGGTCGCCACCGCACTTGAACGTGGGATTCAATTCAATTTCAGGTGTGCGGCGTCGTTCGAAGTGGAAAGGATCGAACGGGAATTCGGATTGGGGAATTGGAAATGCGGAATTGCTCAGCCGCGCCACCTGCGCAATCAAATCGCGGCAAACAGGAATTTCATGCGGCGAATCTTCCGTCAGCGAAACGCGGATGGTGTCGCCCAGGCCATCGCACAGCAGCGAGCCGATGCCGATGGCGGATTTGATGCGGCCGTCCTCGCCTTCGCCGGCTTCCGTCACGCCGAGGTGAATTGGATAATTCCAATCCGGCCCTTCCTGTTCCAGCCGCGCGACCAGCAGGCGGTAGCATTCAATCATCACCTTCGGGTTGCTCGACTTCATCGAGAACTTGAAGTTGTGGAAATCGTTTCTGCGGGCGATGCGCGCAAACTCCAACGCGCTCTCCACCATGCCGAGCGGCGTGTCACCATAGCGGTTCATGATGCGGTCCGAGAGCGAACCGTGATTCGTTCCGATGCGCAATGCGCGGCCCAGGCGTTTGGACTCGAGCACCAGTGGCGTGAATTTTTCTTCGATGCGCAGCAACTCGGCGGCGTATTGGTCGTCGGTGTATTCCTTGATCGCGAACTTCTTCGAATCGGCGTAATTGCCGGGATTCACGCGAACAACTTCGACCCATTTCACCGCTTCCATCGCGGCTTCCGGTTTGAAATGGATGTCCGCCACGATCGGCACCAGGCAACCGCGTCGGCGGAGTTCTTCGACGATGTTTTTCAGGTTTGCCGCGTCCTTCACAGTTGGCGCGGTGATGCGCACCAGCTGGCAGCCGACCGCGACCAAATCCAGCGTCTGCTTCACGCATTCCGCAGTGTCCATGGTATCGCAGGTGAGCATCGACTGCACGACGACCGGGTGCTCGCCGCCGACGATCACGCCGCCGTTTTTCGGATCGCCAATGACGACCTCACGGGTTTTCCGGCGTTTATAGACAAAGGGCGATTCGCAATAGCGCATGGGACAGAGTTTCAGGATTCAGGCTCCAAGTTTCAAGTTGGAAGCCGATGGAACCGCGGAACGCGGTGGTTGGATTCGGCGGTCCGAGAAGGTTCCAAGTTCCAAGTGCCAACCTCCGAAAAGGAGCGAAACATCGACTCCCATTGCGAGAAGCATCTTTGGATTTTGGAACTTGTGTCTCGGAACTTCTGCCGGGCCGCACTGAAGTTCCGGATTCCGCGTCCCGCCCGCTTCAATTCTTCGGCGCAAACTCAATGGCGCGTTCCTGCTTGTTTTCGCGCGCGCTCCGCCACCAATCGCCGGCGTCGAAGAAGGCGATGAAGAGCATGAAGGCGATCAGCACCATCGCGCAGGCGGATTGAATCGTCTGCAGAACCCGCACGCTCACGGGACGGCGGCGGATGGCCTCAATGATCGCGAGAGTGATGTGCCCACCGTCCAGCACCGGAAACGGCAGGAGATTCAGCAACGCTAGATTCACATTCAGCACCACGCTGAACCACAACACCCGGCGCCAGCCATTCGGGCTTTCGAAGAAATTCTTGTAAGCTCGAATGATCATCACGGCGCCACCGAGCTGTTGAAATCCGACATCGGACTTTGGGGAAAGGACAGTGCCCAAGGTGGCGAAAATCTGCCCGGCGCTTTCGGAGACCTGCTGCATCGGCTTGGGATACGCGAGCGCTTCGTTCGTGCTGCCGCCCCACATGCTGAATCCAAAAATGGGCGTCGCATCCGCGGGCCTCACCGGTTTTTCCGGCATTACTTCGCGCTGCAGCACTTCCTCCCCGCGGCGGATGGTGAACATCACCGGCTTGAGCGGGCCGTTGGTGAGCATCAGTTGCGCGTATTGCACCGCCTCTGGTGCGAGCACGGGTTCGCCATCAATGGCGATGATCTCGTCATTCGGTTTCAACCCGGCAACCGCTGCGGGGCTGTTGGTGAGCACGTCTGCAATGGAGACCGGACGTTCCGGTGAGATCATCACCTTGCGCATCGATTTGCGTTGATACCACTTCGTCGGTTCGCGATGCGGCGTCGCGTGCGCGATGTATTCCTTGCCGTCGCGCAGATATTTGATCGCGATGTTTGTCCCTTCGCTGGTGATGATCCGCCAGGTGACGCTGCTGGGCGACGCGGACATGAACTCCTTCACGGGTTCGCCATCAATCTCCACAATCTTGTCGCCGGCGCGCAAACCCGCCTTCCAGGCCGGGCCTTCGGGCGAAACCCAGCCGACAACGGTAGATTTTTCCGTCGCAGGAACGGGGCGTCCCACCTGCCAGACGACGACTGCAAATACTACCGCGAGAAGAAAGCTGAACAGCGGTCCGGCGAAGGCGACGATGATTTTGTCGAGCGCGGAAATGTTTGGCAGCGGCTGGTCGGAACTTTCGCTTTTGCCTTCGATGGCTTCCATGGTGGCCATTTGCGGAAGCGAGACGTAGCCGCCGGCGGGAATCCAACCCAGCGCGTATTCCACTCCGCCGACGCGCTTCTTCCAGATCGGTTTGCCGAACCAGATGGCAAAGCGGTCGATCTTCAACCCGCGCCATTTGGCGGCGAGGAAATGGCCCAGCTCATGCACGCCAATGAGCAGGTTGAAGAGCAGGAGCACTTCAAGAATGATCAGAACGACTTTCAACGTTGCCATAATTTAGAACGGCCGGGTTAACGGCGTGCGAATATACCGATGAATTGACCCGCTGCAATGTTCGAATCCCGGTCATTCGTTGTAAGTGGTGCATCCATGGTCGTTCTCGTAATCGTCCTCGTCCTCGATTGTTTGGGGTGTTCGAGGAGACGACGAGGACGAAGTCACCGTTTCAATCCATTCTGAGGTGTTTAACAAGGAACCATCAGCGCGGGGTTGCCAGCCGCCATCAAGGCGACGCCCTCAACCGCAACACTTCTTCCCGCAGCGCGTGCGCCAGCTGTTTACGATCGGCGAATGACTGTTCGAACGGGGCAAATTTCACATACGCGCGCACGTGCCCTTTGCTGAGCAGCTTAAACATGTGCGGCACCAGCACCATGTCGCCCCAATAGCAGACGTCATAGGCCGGGTCGCCATCGTCCAGTTCGTAGCGGATCGCTGCGACCGTCAGTTCCGGCCGTGTGCGAATGACGGGTTCGAGCAGTGATGACTTGAATGGCAGCACGGAGGCGCCGTCGGTGTTCGTGCCTTCGGGAAAAAGGACCAGCAGCACATCACGTTGCAGTGCCAGCTCCATTTCGCTTGCGGCGGTGGCGGTTTGGAATCTCTTCTGGCGATTTACAAAGATCGTCCCGGCCAGCCGGGCAAACCATCCGAAGACAGGCCAGCTGCGGATTTCATGTTTGGAAACAAAGCAGGAAGGAGAAAGCGCCGCGATGGTCAGAATATCCACGTAGCTCAGATGATTGCTGACGAGCAAGCCGCGACCGGGCAGGGGGCCGGAAATGCTGATGTGGACGTTGATGATGCGCAGCACGCGCCGGGAGGAGGCCTGCAACCAACGCGCGCGCCTTGCTGGCATTTGCTCCGCCGCGGTAAAGCTACACATGGCGATGTAACGAATCGCCGCCAGCAGCAGCTCCGCACCGAGCCAGATGGCGCGGACGGTTACGCGCAAGGGATGTTTCCGACTGGACACGCATCCATTGTCCAACTGGCCTGTGCGGGGGCAACTGTGATTTTCGCTCCGCAGCTCGACGCACACTCCGGAACGCCGACTTGTGTCGGGGACGAATTCAAACGCGGCGGCGCGACAGGGAACGGCGGGGTCACGAAAGATCAATCCAGTCAATCGTTGCCCTCCCGTTTCGGCTGGGAAAATTTTTGCAATTTTCGAAATCGCCTTTCATCCTTTTACCCATGATCCAACCACTGGCGCTGATTACTTATGAAAAAATCCTGCCCGGGAGCCAACTGGCAAACCGGCTGCAGGATCTCAAGTATCGCGTGCAGGTGCTGTCAGAGCCGGCCTCCCTCGTGAATGCGGCCCGGGAAAGCAAGCCGATGGTGGTCATCGCGGATCTGGTTTCCACGCGGAACGACATCTGCGCCGCGATCGGCGCGCTGAAGGCCAGTCCGGAAACCCATCACATCCCCGTGATCGCCTTTGCGCCGGAAGATCAACCGAAGCTTCACGAGGCGGCGCGTCAGGCTGGGGCGACGCTTGTGACGGCGGACACCACCATTCTGCCGCATCTGTCGCAGTTCCTGGATCAGGCGCTTCAGATCGAATAAGCGGTTTGGCGAATCCCGGTCCTGTCGGGAAAGAATCCAATGTCAGTGCTCTTCTCGTCCTCGCTGTCCTTCTGAAAATTCAAGGACGAGAACGAGGTTCAAACGCTCAGGTGCCGGTTGTTAACAACTCCTTCTTGACCGTTTTTGGAACGCTACTTAGGTTCGCTCGCAGGCTTCCATCTGTTCGGCACAAGTGGGCGTACCCTTGTACCGATGCCGAGGTGGCCTGTCATCCAGGAGACTATATGGCCAGTGGAAAAGTAAAATGGTTCGATAACCAGAAGGGTTTTGGCTTCATCGTTCAGGATTCCGGACAGGATGTCTTCGTACACTTCAGCTCCATTCAGCAAAAAGGTTTTCGAACCCTGTTTGAAGGAGACGAAGTTGTCTTTGACGTGATCACCAGCGAGCGAGGCTTGAAAGCCCAGAACGTTCAAAAAATACGGCTTCGTTGACGCCGCAGATTCCTTTCGCTCTCCATTCCCGCCTCGGCTAGTCTGCCAGCGTGCCGACATCGCGACACGCAATTGAGAGCCTCTACGTTCACGTGCCTTTCTGCGCGCAGAAATGCTCGTACTGCGCTTTTTACTCCGAAGCCTCCAGCGGCGACGTGGTGAACCGTTACGTGGACGCGCTGGTCCGCGAGCTCGAAATGGTCGCCGACGATCTCCGGCCGCGAACCATCTTCTTCGGCGGCGGCACGCCTTCACTGCTGAATCTGCATCAATGGGAAAAAATCCTGTGCGCGATGGAGCGCTGGCAATTGACCGGTGCCGCGGAATGGACCGTTGAATGCAATCCTGCAACGGTGTCGCTCGACAAGGCGAAACTGCTGCGCGATTTCGGAGTGAACCGCATTTCGATGGGAGTGCAATCGCTCGACGAAGACTTGCTCGACCGGCTGGGACGCGTTCACAGCCGCCAGATGGTTTTCAAAAGCTTCGATATCCTGCGCAAGGCCGGTTTCGACAACATCAATGTCGATCTCATGTTCGCCATTCCGACGCAGACGTTGGACGCGTGGAAGACGACCTTGACGGAAGCGATCGCTTTTCAAAGCGAGCATCTTTCCACTTACGAAGTCATTTACGAAGAAGACACGCCGCTCTTTCATCAGCTTCAGGCCGGGAAGGTGGATGTGGACGAGGAGCTCGTGTGCGACATGTATGATGAACTGTTGCGTCGATCTGAAGCGGCGGGTTTTCTGCAATACGAGATTGCGAACTTCGCGAAGGACGATGGTTCCCCGCGCCGCCACGAAACTCCGGACGTTCCCGGCCGGGCGTGCCAGCACAACGTGAACTATTGGCGGGGTGGATCGTTTTACGGATTGGGACCGAGTGCGACGGGTTACGTGCGAGGCCTGCGGACGAAGAACTGGTCGAACACGCAGCTCTATTGCGAACAGCTGGAAAAAGGGAAACGCGCGATCGAATCGAGCGAAGCGCTGGAACCGCTGGCGCGCGCCGGCGAAACGGCTGCGTTCGGATTGCGCATGGTTGCCGGCTGGCCCTTCGAGCAGTTCGTGCAAATCACTGGCCACGATCTGCGCCGCGATTGGGCGGCGGAGATGAACGAGCTGGCAGAGAAGGGCTGGGGCCAGATTGCGTCGGACCGGTTTCAGCTTACGCGCGAAGGTCTCCGTTTTGCTGATGCTGCCGCAGAGCTTTTCCTGAAGTAGCAAATCGGCGGACGAATTCCACGAGTCCCATTCTGGGAGAGTGGGGACTCGAGTTGATCCTCCATTTGGGCGATGCAACCTCACCGGTGCTTGACACGTCCGACGGGAAAACCTACGAAGACCGCACTTCTATGATGAACACGAAACTTCTTCCGCTGGCTGTACTTGCTCTAACCAGCTCAAGCTTCGCCGCCACCGAACTCACGGTCACCGCGGTCAACCCGCTGCAACTGGCACGCGCCAGCCAGACCATTGAAGTTTCCGCCAAGGATCTCGCACCGCTGGGAAACGATCTCGCGCGCATTCATGTGAAGGATTCCTCTGGCGCAGACATGCTCGCGCAGGCCGTCGATGCTGATTTTGATGCGTATCGCACGCCGGACATTTTGATTTTTCAATCCGACTTTGCTCCCGGCGAAACGAAGACCTTCACGCTCACGCAAGGCGCCAGGCACGTCTATCGCAAGGAACAATACAAGGCGTTTGGCCGGTTCAATCGTGAACGCTTCGATGACTTCGCTTGGGAAAACGATCGCATCGCGCATCGCACCTATGGCAAGGCGCTGGAAACCTGGGATGGCGAACCGCTCTCCAGCAGCACCATCGACATCTGGTCCAAGCGCACCGCGCGGATGGTTCTGAACGATTGGTATTTGAGCGATGATTACCACGCAGATCATGGTGAGGGTGCAGATTTCTATTCGGCTGGATTGAGTCGCGGCAACGGAGGCAGCGGGCTGTGGGCGAACGACCAGCTTTGGACTTCGCGGAACTTCGTGCATTCGCGTGTGCTGGCGAACGGCCCCATCCGCGTTTGCTTCGAGCTCGTTTACGAACCGTTCAACGTGAACGGCATCAGTGTTTCGGAAGTGAAACGCGTGTCGCTCGACGCCGGCAGCCAGCTGGATCACTACGTCAGCACCTACAAGGCATTCACGCGCCCGAATCAGCCAGTGACGCTGACTGCCGCGGCGGGCTTGAAGAAAGTGAATGGCGAGGAAAAGCAAGCGAGCCCCGAACGCGGCTGGTTGCTGAAATGGGAATCCGTGGAGAAAAATGCCGGGAAACAGGGCCTCGCGCTGATTGCCGATCCATCAACCATCGAGAAGGTTGCCGAAGATCGATTGAACCATCTGCTGGTTCTGAAAACGTCTTCAACCAACACAGTCTCCTACTGGGCGGGTTTCTGCTGGGATCGTGCGGGACACTTCACCTCGGCGGACGGATGGAAGATGTATGTGGATGAGTTTGCGCAAGGCCTGGCTGCTCCCATCAAGGTCTCGGTGAAATAAGAGCGGGTGGCCGCGAGCAGCTGCAACAAGGCCCTCCAATCCAGGGGAGGCGAAAATATTTCAATCGCAAAAGAAGTCTCGATCGTCCGAAACGACAACCCGGCTCGCAGCGCGTGCGGGGCCGCCAATGAAAGGCGAGTAGCGACGATTCGCTTTTTGCTTTTCCTTCACGGCACGAGCTTCAACGCCGGTGTTTTCTCAATCCGAGGAACCGGCGCCGGGATGGCCAGGTCTGCTGCTGGCTTCAATCGCGCGTGGGCGTTCAGCGGCGGTTCAGCGCCGTTCGCGGGCTTCACCACCGCGCCTTTCGTCAACGGCAGGGTGCAAGTGCACACCGTTCCGTTCTTCTGATTGGGTTTGATGTCGAACGTGGCGCCGACGGTGTTTGCGCGATAGCGCATGATTCGCAGCCCCATGCGGTTCTTCTTCCCTTCCGGAAGCGAAAATGGCAGTCCGTCGTTCTTCACCGTGAGTACGAGCTTGTCCCCCACGGACGCGGCGGTAATCCAAACCTTCGTTGCTTTGCCGTGCTTGACGGCGTTGCTGATCGCTTCCTGCGCGATCTTGTAAAACTGCATCGTGGTGTTCGCCGGCAGCGGGGGCAGTTCGTCCTTGATGACCAACGTGCAAGGCAGACCGAACATCTTCTCGACGTTCGACGCCAGGCCTTTCAACGCATCGGCCAATCCCTCGCCCTGGACGTCGAGCGAACAGAAACGGCGCGCGAGGTTGTGCGTGTGATGAATGATCTGATCCACCAGCTCGGCCACATGCTGGGCGTCCTCAAGCGCGGGGTGATCCTCGCCTGCGAGGCGTTGTTCGACGGCCCTGGCCAGCAACAAGAGACCGGTGAGTTTCTGGCCAAGATCGTCGTGGATGTCGAAACCAATGCGCCGGCGTTCGTTCTCCGCAATTTCCAAAAGCTCTGCTTCAAGCCGGCGGCCTTCCTCCAGCGCGCATTGCAATCGTGCATTCGTTTCGCGCAGCGCAGCGGTGCGCCGCTCAACGCGCATTTCCAGCTCATCATGCGCCTGGCGCAGGGCAGCTTCGCATTCGCGCTGGGCCCGGCGCATTTCGGCTTCGCGCAATTCCCGTTCGACCGCCGGCACCAGCCGCGCGAGCCGGTCCTTCATGATGTAATCGTGCGCGCCGGATTTCATCGCCGCGACTGCGGTTTCCTCCTCGATATGGCCTGACACGATGATGAACGGAACATCGATTCCCTTTTCCGTCAGAATACGCAGTGCCTCCGTCGCGCTGAACAGCGGCATCGAATGGTCCGCAAGAATGACATCCCAGATCTCGCCATCGAGCGCCTCCAGCATTTCCTCGCGCGTGGCGATGCGCAGGCATTTCGAGACCAGCCCGCCTTTGTTGAGCGCCCGCTCCAGCAGGAAGGCATCGGTTTCTGAATCTTCGATCAACAATACCCGCAGCGTCCTCCGCTCGGATGCCGGCATTCTGGTTTCTTGTGTAGCAATCATACGTCTTCCGATTTCAGGGTTCACTTCCATCGAGCCGACGGTGCAAGCGTCCGTCTGCTCCGGCCCTTTCACGATGGTGGGTGCATCACGAAAGAGTTATGGGGTTTTGACCCAATCCGAGGTGAAGGAGCGTGTAAGAGCGGCGTCGAACGAACGCCCACTGTTTTCGGTTAAGCACAGAGCGACACGGATTCACGCGGATAAAATGGAAGTGTCTGAAACCGTGGCGATTTGCGGGTCTGGGTGCAACGCGTGCTTTGCGCTCAGGGACAGGAGTTGTTCTCTTTTCGCAATCGAATAGCTTGCGGCTGCGATCTGATCAGACTGACAGCGGGTGCACAATTGTCGTTCTCGTAATCGTCCTCGTCCTCGACTATTTCGAGTTTCGAGGACGACGACAATTACGAGGAC
>CAMLLE010000072.1 GCA_946480555.1 uncultured Verrucomicrobia subdivision 3 bacterium | reverse complement strand
TCAGGAACGCAGCATCGGAACCGATCCCGCGCGGCCTGATTCTGACAACGACGGGTTGACCGACGGTGCGGAAGTCGCGCTCGGCACGAACCCGCTGAATCCCGATTCGGACGAAGACGGATTGTGGGACGGCGTCGATCCGCTGCCGCTCGTCACGACCAGTTCGATTGCCTTCGCAGTGGAACCGAGCGTGATCCTCACGGAAGGCGAAGTGACGAACCTCGCGTTCACCGTCAGCTCTCCAAACGCGCCGCTCGTCACGATCAGCTTTGGCGGCACGAATGCCGTGCCCGTTTTTGCATCAATCAACAGCGTCACGTTCACGAACACCGCGACGAACGGCACCGCCGCTGGCCTGCTCACGCTGAAACCGCTGCTGCTCGATGCGGGAAGTTACATTGTCACCCTGAAGGCAACGGGCGCGGCGGGAACGAACGCCGTCTCCGGCTTCACGAACATCGTGGTGACGGTGCTTGATAATCCGTCGTTCCCGGTGACGCGCTGGAAGGATCCGGTGAGCGGCAACTTCTCGGACACGAACCGCTGGACCGACGGCGTGCCGAGCATTTCGAAACCCGGCATCGTGGACCTGGACGGCAATTACACGGTCACCTTGAACAACGACGCGACCGTCGGTGAACTCGTCTTCGGCGCGAACGCCGGCACGCAGACGCTCCGGATGAATTTCCGCGCGCTGACCGTGAATGGCTCGCTTCAGGTGCGCGGCGGCGGTTTGGTGCAGTTGGAAAGCGGCGGCACGCTGACCGGGCCGGGCGCGATCAACATCGCGGGCCGCATGAACTGGATTGCCGGTTCGATGAATGGCAGCGGCGTGACAACCATCGCGTCGGGCGGCTTGATGACGATCAGTGGAACCGACTGGAAATATCTGACCAGCCGGACGCTGAACAACGCCGGCACGATTGTGATCACCGCTACCGGCGGCATGACTGTGGGTGCGGAAGCCACGATCAATAACGCGGGACTGATCGACGTGCAGTCGGATCAGCAGTTCCACAACGCCGTCGGTGGCTGGAGCACGAGCGCTTACGTGAACAACTCCGGCACCATCCGCAAGAGCGCGGGCATCGGCACGTTCTACATTGGTACGACGTTGAACAACCACGGCGCAATCGTGGTGCAGAGCGGCGCGGTCGAAGCCGGCATCGCCGGCAACAGCAGCGGCGCGTTCAACCTGAGCCCCGGCACTTCGCTCCGGTTCTCCGGCAACACACACACGCTCGGTTTGACATCGCGAGTTCAAGGCGAAGGTTCGGTGGTGTTCGCGAGCGCCGCGGTCAACCTCAACGGCGTCTTCGATGTCGCTGGAAACGTGGAGGCGAATGGCGGCATTGCGATCTTCGGCCCGGGCGCAAAGGTGTCGCCGATCTCGGTGGCGAACATCAGCAGCGCCGGAAATTCGCGGCTGGAATTCAACAGTGGCAGCGAAGTGCGCATCGGCTCGCTCTCCGTCGCCGGAATCTTGCGTGGGTCGGACGTTGTCACGGTGACCAACTCGATGCTCTGGACGGCAGGTACACTGGACGGCATCGGCGCGACGGTGGTGTCGAGCAACGCAACTCTGGAAATTATCGGCGGCACTCACAAGTCGCTCGTCAATCGCACGCTGCGCAACGAAGGCACCGCGACCTGGTCCGGGCACAGCGCCGCAACCATCGGCAACAACGGGTTGTTCGACAATGCGGGCTACCTTGAGATTCGCACCAACGTCAGCGTGAACAACGCGATCGGTGGCTGGGGCACGACCGCGCGTTTCTACAACTCCGGCGTGATTCGCAAGACGGGCGGCACGGGCGCGTTCTACATCGATGCCGTGCTGAACAACAACGGTCTCTTGTCAGTCGAAAGCGGCGCGTTCGAGGCGGGTCTGGGCGGCGTCAGCAGCGGCACGTTCATCGTGACGAACGGGGCGGCGTTCCGATTCGTCGGCGGTTCGCACGATTTCACGGCGCAATCGCTCATTGAAGGGCCGGGTACGGTTGTCTTCGGCGGTGGCAATGTGACCAATCGCGGAACGTTCAACGTGAGCGGGCCGGTCACTTCGACGGGCGGCGTCGGCTATTTCGCGCCGGGCGCTCAGATTGCGCCGATCGGCGTGGCGATCGTCAGTTCCACTTCGGGCCGGCTGGAGTTCAGTTCCGGCGCGCCGGTGCTGGTGGATGCGTTCCACCTGGGCGGCGGCTTGCGCGGCTCGGACACAGTGCAGATTTCGCAGAGCCTGATCTGGACGAACGGCACCATGGATGGCACCGGCGTCACGCTCATCGCAACAAACGCCACGCTGACGATGTCCGGATCGAACACCAAGACGCTCGTCCAGCGCAGGCTCCAAAACGAAGGCACGGGCGTTTGGTCGGGCACCGGCAGCTGGACCATCGGTGGCGGCGGCGAGTTCCGAAATCTGGGTTCGTTTGAGATTCAGAATGACGTAACCACTTCGACGGCGATCAGCGGCTGGGCGACCGAAGGTTACTTCGTGAACCTCGGACGGTTGTCCAAGAGCGGCGGGACCGGCGTTACTGAAATCAATCAAACGTTCCGCAACGACGGCCTTGTCGAAGTGACCAAGGGAACGTTGCGGCTCGATGTGGGCGCAACGAATAGCGGCGCGTTTGTAATCGCCACCAACAGCACGCTGGCGTTTGCCACCGGCACGCATGTGCTGGGCGACAGCTCGACGGTCGCAGGCGACGGGCGCCTTCTCGTCCACGGCGGGACGGTGACGGTGAACGGAGCTTACGACGTCGCGACCGAAGTGACGAGCGGCTCGATCTCCTTCAACGGCGTGCGTGCGCCGATTACGAGGAACTTCCGTTTTGCCGGCGGCGACTTGCTGGGCAGCGGCGACGTGACGTTTGCCGGCGTGTTCGAATGGCAGAGCGGCACCATGCGCGGCACGGGCAGGACGACAGTGAGCAGCAACGGCAAGATGCTGATCGTGCCTGGCTCCAATCATTTCCTGCAGCGGCAGATCGTGAACAACGGCTACTTCGCCGTCACGAACGGCGCGACGCTCTTCTTCAGCAATGGAACCTTGCGCAACAGCCCGGGTGCGTTGATCGAAGTGCACGATTCCGGCGCGCTCAACTGGAGTTCCGGCAGCAACGCGCTGGAGAACCAGGGCACGTTCAACAAGTTCGGCTCGGGCGCGCTGGCGATCGGATCCGTTGTGCTGAACAACAGCGGCGTGATGAACCTGAACGGCGGCTCGTGTTCTTTTGCCAGCGGCGGACAGAACAGCGGTTCGATCCATGTCGCCAGCGGCGCGTCGCTCAGCTTCGGCAGCACGTTCACGCACGCGGCGGGATCGTTCCTCGGCGGTGCGGGCACATTCACCTTCAACGGCGGCACGCACAACATTCTTGGCGCGTTCCTGCCGGAGAACGTGGTGGCGTTTAATGGCGGCACGGTGACGATTGCCAACACGATGCCGGGCAGCATGACACTGAACATCGGCGCCGGCACGGTGCGGGTGAATGCGTCGCAGGTGATTCGCAATCTGCTCATCGCGAATTCAGGTTCGCTCGAAGGCAGCGGCGACATCGCGGCGACGAACAGCATGGTCTGGGCACGCGGCTTCATGGCTGGCACAGGCCGCACGATTGTCCCGGCGGGGATGACGCTGCTGCTCAACGATCCGGCGGGCGCGAAGTATCTTCAGCGCCGCCTCGACAACTCGGGCACGATCGCGATTCCAGAAGCGACGCAGATTTATTGCAGCGCGGGCACGTTGAACAACCTGCCGGGCGCTACCATCGACGTTGAAGACGGCTTGACGATGTCGCTCAACAGCTCGGCCAGCTTCCTGAACAATCAGGGAACAATCATCAAGCAAGGCACGAACGTGTTGAAACTCGATCTGCACTTGAACAACAGCAGCGTGGTCGATATCCGCAACGGCACGTTCAACATCAGCGGCGTCAGCACGAACAGCGGCTCCATTCTGCTGGGCACGAATACGCTCACGCTGGTGAACGCAAGCATGGCGCATCAGCCAGGCTCGTTCTTCGGCGGCGGTGGTGAAATCCGTTTCCTGACCGGCACGCACAATCTGCTTGGCACGTTTGAGCCGACGGGATCGCTGAGTTTCCGTGGCGGCACGGTGACGGTGAATGCCTCGATCTGGCCCAAGAGCCCGCTGGTGATCACGAATTCCGCTTCCGTCTATTTCAACGCGCCGCAGACCTTCGATACGTTGCTGCTTAACGCCAGCACGCTCGGCGGTTCCGGCAATGTGACGATCACCAACACGTTCGTCTGGGCGGCGGCTGACATGACCGGAACGGGTCAGACGCTGGTCACGACCGGCGCGACCATGACGGTGACCTCCGGCAGCACGAAGTATCTGAGTCGCGTGTTGAACAACGAAGGCACGGCGAACTTCGGCGCGGAACGCATCTACTTCCAGGCCGGAACGCTGAACAACTTCGGCACGTTCAACGTGATCGGCGGCGATTTACGCCACAACACCGGCGGACCGGGACGCATCAACAACCTCGGCGTGTGGAACAAGACCGCGACGAACCAGTTCGAAGTGCTGTCGCTCGGCTTCCATAACTCGGGTGTGGTGAACGTGGAGGCCGGTTCCGTCTACATGAACGGCGGCGGCACGAATTCCGGCGCGTGGAACATCGCCACGAACACCACGGTCACGATGGCGGGCGGCAGCGTCCGATACGTCATGCAACCGGGCACGGCCTTCAGCGGCTCCGGCCACCTGATCGTGGACGGTTCGTCGATCTTCCATCTGGAGACGAATGTCGATTTCGGCACGCTCCAGGTGATCTTCCGGCAAAGCGGCGGTTTCGCGGGCAACTTCGAAATGGCGAACGCTCCGGGCGGTTCGATGACTTTCGAACGCACCGTGACGTTCCCGGGTTCATTGCGAATCGGCGGACGCCTGACGACAGCAGCCGCCAACGTGACGCTGACGCTCAATGGCAACCTCACCTTGGAAAACGGCAGCTTCGTGAACAACCCGGGCCAGATTCGCGTGAACGGCATCTACGCGAACAATGGCGCGACGATCATCGGCAACGTGCCGGTGAAGATCGGCACCATCGCAGCGTCGCAATTGACGTTGGTCGGCATCAAACCGGTGACCGCGGCAGCGATCTCGAATGGAAACAATGCCGCAATGCAGCCGCAGGTGGAAGTGCGCCTCACGTGGAGCGGCCAGCCCGGCACGCGGTTTGTGGTGGAGACCAGCGAGAACATGGTTCAGTGGACCAGCGCAACGGCGATCGTGGCCGAAGTGCTGCCCGGCCAGTTCGAGGCGCGCGTGCAGATTCCGCAGCAGTCGAAGGCCTTTTTCCGGACGCGGATGAATTGATGCAATGCAGCCGTCGCCGCTGAAAGTTTGGTGGCGTCTCGCCGCCAAAACAGCTGCGGAGCAGCGTCAGCCAGTAGCCCACGGCGCTAGCCGTGGGTTTGCCGCGTTAGATCCCGAGCCCCAGCGGGGCGACACAGTTCTGCAGCAATCCTGCCGCTGCTCCGCAGCTCACCTCACGCGGTGACGACACCCACGGCTTTGCCGTGGGCTACTTTCTTTCGCCGTTCCACGGCTGAGATTCCGTTCCTGAACATTGACGTTGTTTATCATTGTTGAATGTTCACCTTAATCCCCGCCCGCTTCCTTGACTGCCCTTCGTTTGTCTTTAATCTCGGTTTCCGAACTCAAAAACAAACATGGCTACCAAAACGATCATCAAACCGGCGAAATCTCCCACCGCCGTCGGACCTTACAACCACGCGGTCAAAGTCGGCGACCTGCTCTTTTGCGCGGGCCAGATTCCGATCGATCCAAAGGATGGGAACCTCGTCCCGGGCGACATCAAGGTTCAGACCGAGCGCGTGCTGGAGAACGTGAAAGCGATCCTTGAAGACCAGGGGCTGACCTTCGCGAACGTGGTGAAGAGCACGGTGTTCCTGACGAACCTCGCCGACTTCGCGGGCATGAACGAAATCTATTCGAAGTACTTCACCAGCGATTTTCCGGCGCGCTCGACCATCCAGGTCGCTGCGCTGCCCAAGGGCGCAAACGTCGAGATCGAAGTCGTCGCCCATTTTTAAGCTGCTGTAGCGGTCTGTGACCGCCGTTTTTACGGATAAATCAATCCTCACGCGAAGGGCGCGAATTACAGAATGAATTCCTTCGCGGACTTCGCGTGAGGCAGAAGGTGATCATGAAAAAATCCTGGAGCGAAAAACTGGCGGACGACAAAGACCTTCCACGCGTTTTCGAAATCGAGGCGAAGCATTCAAAGCGTTTCGGCACCGGCACGATGGTCATTCCCGCGCCGCGCGAGGTGGACGCTTTGATGAAGCGCATTCCGAAAGGCCGTGTCGTCACGATCAATGAACTGCGCGCTGCGCTGGCCACGATTCACAAGGCGGGCCAGGGTTGCCCGATTACGACGGGCATCTTCTCCTGGATCGCCGCGCATGCCGCCGCCGAAGTGGAAGCGAAAGGCGCGAAGCGGATCACCCCTTTCTGGCGCACGTTGAAGAATGGCGGCGAAGTGAATCCGAAGTATCCCGGTGGCCTGGACGAAGTCATTCGGCGACTGGAAGCTGAGGGACATCGAATCCAGCGCAAAGGCAAACGTGCCTTCGTGGTGGAGTTCGAGAAAGCGTTGATGACGCGCGATCAGCTTGTAGCGCAGCCGTCGCGGCTGCGGGTTGGTGGACCTACCCGGTCCGCGACTCCGAAACTGGCGGCGAGACGCCGCCAGAACCCGCAGGCGCGGACACCTGCGCTACGCGGATGAATTCCTTCGTCTATTTCGCAATCGGATTTGTTCTGGGTGGCGGCGTGTGCTTTGCCATCGGTTGGCTGCTCGGTTCACGCAAAGCGAGCGTTCCCTCAGACAACCGCCTCGAGACTGAACTGCGCCAGCAGGTTTCCCAGCGCGAATGCGAATTGACCCGGCTGCGCACCCAGCTTGCCGAAGCTGCAGCAACACGCGCGGCGGCTGAAGCGAAGCAAGCTTCGGCCGAGAAGCTCCTGATCGAACAACGCGCTTTGCACGAGAAGGCCTTGGCCGATGCGAAGGAGGCTCAGGCGAAGGCGATTTCGGATTTGCGCGACGCCTTCAAAGCCCTGAGCGCCGATGCGCTGAAGCAAACCGCGCCGGAATTCTTGCGACTGGCCGAACAGACCTTTGGCAAATTTCAGGAAGCCGCCAAAGGCGATCTCGCGCAGCGTCAGGAATCGATCAAGACACTGGTCGAGCCGCTCAAACAGCAATTGGAGTCGTATCAGAAGCGATTGCAGCAAAGCGAAGCGGCGCAGTCATCCACACTGGGCGAAGTGAAGAAGCAGCTCGAACTGCTCTCGCAACAAAGCCAGACGCTCGCGAACGAGACGTTGCAGTTTCGCATGGTGCTGCGGTCAAATCAGGCCCGCGGCCGTTGGGGCGAAGAGACGCTGCGCCGCGTCGTGGAAGCCGCCGGGATGAGCGCGCATTGCGATTTCAGCGAGCAGACCAAGGAAGGCGATTCCAAGCCCGACCTCATGGTGCGGTTGCCGGGAGACCGGTTGATCATCGTCGATGCCAAGGTTCCCGACTTCGATTTTCTCAACGCATTGGAAACGGCGGATCCGCAGAAGCGCGCCGAGTCCCTGGCTGCGCACGCCACGAAGCTGAAGGCGACGATCAAGTCGCTGGCTGAACGTGATTATCCGCGTCAGTTTCCCAGTGCGCTCGATTACGTTGTGCTGTTCGTTCCGGCGGAATCGCTCTTCAGCGCCGCCCTGGAAGGCGATCACGATCTGATCATCTGGGCGGCGGAGAAACGCATCCTGCTTGCCACGCCGGCGTCATTGATCGCGCTGCTGCGCTCCGTGGCGGTGAGCTGGCAGCAACATGCGCAGACGGAGAATGCGGCTGCGATAGCCGAAGCGGCGCAGGATTTGTTCACGCGCGTCTGCAAGTTCACCGAGCACTTTGAGAAAATTCGAACCGGCCTCGAACGCGCCAACAGCGCTTACAACGACGCGGTGGGCAGTTACGAGCGCATGGTGCGGCCCGCCGGTGATCGGATCCAAAAGCTGCGCGGCGGAACGACGGGCAAGGAGCTGGCGGAGGTCATTCCGCTGGAAGCCGCGCTGCGATTGCCGCCTTCCGCGTAGCAAAGGAGCGCAGGCGGCTCGCCTGCGTGAAGCAAGTTCTTCAGCAACGCGCGGGCGAGCCGCCCGCGCTCCTATTTCAGAATCTCTTTCAGTTTCTCAGGATCGCTCGTCGGCGGTTGACATGTGTTGCCGCTGCAAACGTAGGCGAGCGCCTTTTCCCCGGTGGGTAATGTGCGGGCAAATTCTTCGACCGGGCCGCGATTGGCCAGCACGACACGGTTCGGCAGATAAACGGTGTGGATCGCGCGAAGCAGGGATTGCGTGATGGCATTGTCCGGAGCTCCCGCGATGACGATCCGCGTCGGATGTTGCTGCGCGAAATCCACTGCTTGCAGCATGAACGTGAGCGCTTGCGGGGCTTGCTGCAATCGCGCGGCGAACACGCGAAGGCTTTTCGCGGCTGCCTCCGTGAAGTGTGTGCGACCGGTGATCGCGCCCAGTTTTTGGAGTGAAACGATCGCCACGGAATTTCCGGAAGGCTCCGCGCCGTCGTACGCCTCTTTCACGCGAAGGATCAGGTCTTTTGAATCCGCCGCGCTTTGCCAGAAGCCGCCTTCGTTCGCATCGTAGAAGCGGGCGAGCATCGACTCCGCGAGTTCGATTGCGAACTCAAGGTGCGCCGCATCAAGCGTTGATTCGTAAAGCTCGATCACGCCATGGAGGAGGAAGGCGTAAGCTTCAAGCAGTTGAACCTGGTCCCGTTCGCCGTCGCGCCAGCGGTGGAACAACGTCTTCGAGTTTGCGTCCCAAAGTTTCGCTTTCAGAAACGCCAGGTTGCGCCCGGCGGCGGTGCGGTAATTCGGCTCGCGCAACACCGCGCCC
Source organism: uncultured Verrucomicrobia subdivision 3 bacterium (assembly GCA_946480555.1). The sequence goes on along the minus strand of CAMLLE010000072.1, from coordinate 888 downwards.
GCGCGCGCAAAGGCGGCGAGCATCAAGCCGTTCCACGACGCGAGGACTTTGTCGTCGAGATGCGGCCGCACGCGCTGACTGCGGGTGGCGATCATCTTCTGCTTTGCGGAATCCAGCAGTGGGGCGTCGGCAGCGGCGACGTTTGGATCGGCGACACTCAGGACGTTCTGATTCGGAAGCGGCGTTGGATGGCTGTGATCGACGAAGTTGCCTTCCTCGGTGATTCCGAAATGGCGGACGGCCACGTTGAATTCTTCGGGCGAAAGCAGCTTCGAAAGTTCTGCGCGCGTCCAGCAATAGAACTTCCCTTCGTGCCCTTCGCTGTCGGCATCTTCCGCCGAATAAAATCCGCCGTCGGGATGCGTCATGTCGCGCAGCACGTAATCGAGAATGTCGCGCGCGATCTGTGCGTGGCGCGCTTCGCCGCTGATGAGAAATGCGTCCAGATAGAGCGGCACGAGTTGCGCATTGTCATAAAGCATCTTCTCGAAATGCGGCACCAGCCATTCGGCATCGACGGAGTAACGCGAGAAGCCGCCGCCGAGTTGATCGTTGATGCCGCCGGCGGCCATGCGATCGCACGTGTGAAGCACCATGCGAACGGCGTCAGCGTCGGCGAACCGTTTCGCGCAGCGCAAGAGCAGGGCAGGGTGGCTCGGTTGCGGGAACTTGGGCGCGGCGCCAAAGCCGCCGTGACGCGGATCGTAGTGCTGCTTCAGCTGGTCTGCGGCATTGCGCAGGACGGTCGCATTCAGCACCAGGCCCGTCGTGCTCTCGCTTGCGTCCATCATTTGCTCCAGCCGCGAGTGAACGTCTGCGGCTGATTCCAGAATGTCGTCGCGGCGGTTGTGCCAGGCCTCCGAAAGCCCCTGGAGCACGCGGCCGAAG
>CAMLLE010000071.1 GCA_946480555.1 uncultured Verrucomicrobia subdivision 3 bacterium | reverse complement strand
ACCCGGAAATGGGAAGCCAAGGACGCGTGTGGCAACACGGCGACTTGCAGCCAGACTGTAACTATCAGCGACAATACGCCTCCGCAGATCACCTGCCCGCCGGACATCACAGTAACCAACGGCGTCGATTACTGCAGTTATACGCCGGGCGGCTGGGGTGCTCCTCCGAACGGCAACAATCCGGGCAAACTGCTCTGTGACCACTTCGACGATGTATTCCCGTCAGGCTGCGTTGAAATCGGCATCCCTGGCTGGGCGGGCAAGTCGATCAAGTTCACTTCTGCGGCGGCGATCACCGCGTTCCTCCCGAGTGGCGGCACTGCTGGCCCGCTCACGTCTGACCTGGTCAATCCGACTGGCCAGACCAGTGCGGGCGTCTTCGCGCAGCACGTGCTTGCGCTCACGTTGAATGTCCACTTCAGCGCCGCTGGCATCACCGGCACGCCGGGTTCTCCGCTGGGCGATCTGACCGTGAACTATCCGGGTTCACCGCTCCACGGCAAATCGATCAGCGAGATCCTCGCGATCGCCAACATCGCCTTGGGCGGTGGGAACGTCTCCGCCTACGGAGTGACGCTCAACGACCTCAGCGCCATTGTTGACTTGTTCAACAACGCGTTCGACAACTGCGTCGCGACCAGCTGGGCCACGGCGTACCTGCTCCCGAACGGCGGCAATACCGATCCTGGCACGGCCACGGCCACGGATAATTGTGACGAGACCCCGACGATCACCTTCACCGACGAAGTTGTGTCCGGACCTTGCGGCGCGGTGACGAACCGCACGTGGAAGGCCACGGACGATTGCGGCAACAGCGCCACGTGCGTCCAGGTGATCTCAACTACGAAGGATGAAATCTGCGTGACCCGCACGTTCAACTTCAATGGCAACAGCTATCTGGACGGCCAGGATGGCAACGTCAGCACCTACACCACGAACGGTTTGTCGGTGAAAGTGACTGCCTTCAGCCGCGTGAAATCCACCGGCGCTTGGGCTCCGGCCTACGTCGGCGCTTACAGCGGCGGTCTTGGCGTGACGGACAGCAGCGAAGGCGACGGCAGTGGAAACTCGCACACGGTGGATAACATCGGCCGCGACAACTTCTTGCTGTTTGAATTCTCCGCGCCGGTCGTCATCAAGAAGGCCACGCTGGGTTATGTTGTCACGGATAGCGACTTCATGGCCTGGATTGGCAACTTCGCGAATCCTTACACGAATCATCTGAACCTGACCGACGCAGTGCTCGGCAGCTTCTCCTACGCCGAAACCAACTACGCTCCGAATGCATCGCCTCGCACCGCGCTTATCAATGCCGGCGAAGTGGTGGGCAACGCGTTCGTGATCGCGGCTTTGCCGGGCGCGAACACCTGCGACGACCAGTTCAAAGTCCAGTTGCTTGAAGTCTGCCAGCGCAGCTGCGAACCTCCGCCTCCGCCCACGACCAACTGCTTGGGCAGCATCTGCGGCACGATCCTGCGCGACTGCAACGCGGATGGCAGCCTGAGTGGTGAGGAAGGACTCGAAGGCATCGTGGTCAAGGTACGCAACTCGGGCGGCACAGTGGTGGGCACCGACACGACGGATGCAAACGGCGCGTATTGCATCGGCAATCTCGCTGCCGGGACTTACACCGTGGAAGTTGTTCCGGGCAGCGACTACTGCCAGACCTACGATCCGGATGGTTCCAAGAACAACAAGACCACCGTCACCCTGAAGGCTTGCGAGAACAAGACTGGTGTGAAGTTCGGATACACTGGGACCGACGCTTCCGTTTATCTGGTGAAGACCGGTCCGGCAAAGGCCGCAGTGGGTGAAACGATCACCTACAAGTTCGCGGTGACGAACACTGGCAACACCTGCCTCTACGGCGGCATGAGCATCGACGACCCGATGCTCGGCGGCGTGATCTGGCACCAGACGCCGGTGGTTCCGGGCGAAGGTTTCGTGGTGACGAAGACCTACACGGTCAAATCCACGGATCCGAAGACGCTGTGCAACACGGCCACCGCAATCGGTCATCCTCCGTTTGGCCTGCCGAAGGTGACGCATCAGTCGAGCTGGACAGTGACAATCACAAACAACGTGAACCTGCCCAAGCCGCCGTGCCCGACGGTTAAGCCTGGCAACTGTTACACCAAGCTCACCTGCACGCCGATTACGGGCACGACCTGCTTCAACGTGAAGCGCTCGCTCACTCCGGGCGGACCTTACACCACGGTGAAGAGCGGCCATACCTCATCGAGCTACACCGACTACTCCTGCGAGAACGGCAAGACCTATTACTACGTGGTCTCCTGCATCGTGGGTGGCGTGGAAAGCCCGAACTCAGACGAAGCCTGCTCCGTCCCGTCGGCTGGATTGCCCAGCCCGTGGCAGTCGAAGAACATCGGTTCCGTGGGTGCCACTGGCGGAGCGAGCTACGCCTCGGCGAATCGCAAGTTCACCGTGATCGGTTCCGGCGAAGATATCTGGAACAGCGGCGACGAATTCCGCTTCGTTTATCAGCAGGCGAACTACAACTGCACCATCGTCGCCCGCGTCGCGAGCGTGGATGAAACCGATTCCTGGGCGAAGGCCGGCATCATGATCCGCGAATCGCTCACGCCGGGATCGAAACACGCCTCCGTGTTCGTCACGCCGGATAACGGTGTGGCGGCGCAATATCGCGAAACCACCGGCGGCGCCAGCGGCAACGTGAACACCACCGGATTGAGCGCGCCATATTGGGTCAAGCTCGTGCGCAGCGGCAACACGTTCACGGCCTACCGTTCGTCGAACGGCTGGAACTGGACACTGATCGGCTCAAAGACGATCTACATGTCCAGCAGCGTGTATATCGGCCTGGCTGTCACGGCGCATAACGATGGCGCGCAATGCACCGCCACGTTTGACAACGTCACCGTCTCGCCCTAAACGAGAATCGAACAACCCCCGGCCCGCGAGGGCCGGGGGTTAATTTTTGAATGAATCGCCGCTGGACCTTGGGAGGAGCTGGAGTCGTTCTCCTGGTCGCAGCGGCGATCGTCTTTTTCCAACCGGAGAGGCCTCCGGTGGCGCCTCGTCCCAGTTCTTCAATTGCACTGGAGGCTTCCAGTGAATCGCCTGAGGTTCAGCATCAATCCGTCGAGGTGGCTGGGATTGATCCGGATTCTATCTCGCAGCCAGAGATTCCCGAATCTCAACTGCTCCGCGACATTGTCACTGCGATTGAAGGAATCCACGCCGCGCGCGATGCGGCGACTCGAGAAGAACGCCTGATCAAAGCCACTGCAATCGTAGCTGACGAGGATCTTCCCAATGTCATCCAATTTCTCTGGCACAAGAAGCACCTTTCCAGCGCGGGCGAGGAGTTGCGAAACCGTCTGTTGCAGCGGTGGGCCGCGCTTAATTCCAATGCTGCCGCGGACTGGGTGATCGCACAGCCCGCTGGCGCAATTCAATCCGATGCGATCGGACGCGTGGCAGCTGCCTGGGCTGGCAAGAGTCCGCAGGAAGCAATTGCCTGGGCGAAACAAATGCCCGAAGGCGAACTCAGAAACGAATTCCTCTCCCAGCTGGCGTATGAGACTGCCACGTCGTCGCCCATTTCGGCCATGACACTGGCCGTGGACATGCCGGCTGGAACCGAGCGCGATGATTTGATCGCCCATGTTGCCGCCAATTGGGCTAACACGAATCCCCAGGACGCGAGGGATTGGGCGAGTCAGATTCAAGACCCGGAACTGCGAGATCGTGTGCTCGCCAGCGTGCTGAATGCGATTGGCAGCCAGGATGCGACCCAGGCGGCTCAGTGGGCTCTTGAGTTAATGCAGCCCGGGAAGTTTCAGGAAGACGTCGTGGTTTCGCTTATCCCTTCGATGGTAAGAAGCTCGCCGGAATCCGCAGCGGAATGGGTGAAGAGTTTCCCTGCGGGTGAGTTGCAGGAAACCGCGGTTCAGTCGCTGGTCAAGAACTGGCCGGAGGATAACCTGACACAGTTGACCGATTGGATTAACAGCATTGTCCAGGGGAACTTCCGAGATTCCACGGTCAGCGCATGGGCTTCAAGGATCACCCCGGAATCGCCCCAAACCGCCGCCGATATGATCGCGAGCATGAGCGATCCAAAGCGGCGGCAGCAGGAGATGGTCAATCTGGCCGAAGTGTGGCTCAGCATCGATCCAGACAAAGCTCGCGCGTATATACAGCAGGCGCCCATTTCCGCGGAATTGAAGAAGAAATTGTACGAATCCGTGTCCCCGGCTGGTTCGAATTCGTAGGCGCGCGCGGATGGTTTGCCTCGCGCGTACGGTCGTGCCGGCCCCGGGTTCAGCCAGTATCAGCGCCACCGTCCACTACGCATTACTCCCCGTCGATTTCCGGAAAGTCCGCGGTAGAATGCTTGTTAAAGGTCGGCTCGATGGCACGGACGCGATCACAGTCGTTGCTGCTCGGTTTTGCGCGGAACAGCAGCACGGCAATTATTCTCATCGCTCTTGCCGTTTTGCTCGGCTGGATTCTGCATCTCCCGCGCCTCACCAGCCTCCCGGTGCAATGGGCGGCGATGAATCCGTTTTCGGCGCTTCTCTTTATCGCAGCCGGATTTGCCCTTCGACGCATTCTGCGAAAGGATCGTGAACCGCACGATCGTCCGGGGAAAGTGCTTGCTGCCGTTGTCACGCTGGGCGGCGCGTGCAAGCTGACTGAGTTCCTGTTCGGGCTCGAGTTCAGCCTCAGCCAGTACCTCCTGAACCTGCTGCCGAATGCGCCGGTGCCACCACGGAGCGAAATTGCGCCCAACAGCGCTGTGAGTTTCATTCTGTGCGGTTCCGGGTTGTTATTGATCGATACGGAAACCCGCCGCGGGTTTCGTCCCGCGCAGCTTTGTTTCCTTCTAAGCGCCTTCATCGGCTTGCTGGCACTCATCGGTTATGTCTATCGCGTGCTGCCGCTTTACAGCATCGGCTCAGCGATTCCCATGTCGCTCATCTCCGCAGTGGAGTTTGTCCTGCTCAGTTTCGGCGGCTTGTTTGCCCGGCCGGATCGCGGGGTGATGCGCGTGGTCGCCAGCGACACCACGGCGGGCGCGACCGCGCGGAGGCTGCTTCCGGCGGCATTGCTGATCCCGTTTGCGCTGGGTGCAATCCGGTTCACCGCCGAACGTCGTGGATGGCTGAAATCTGAATTTGGAGTCTCGCTGTTCGTGGTGGCAAACATGATTCTGTTTGGCGTCTTGATCTGGTGGAACTCGCGCCTGCTGTATGGAGCGGAACAACAAAGGCGGCGCGCCGAGCGTCGGCTCGAAATCCAGTATGCGGCGACATTGATCCTGGCCGAATCCAACGACCTTCGGCAGGCCGGTCGGCGCATCATCGAAGCAATTTGCGCTCAAATGGATTGGGCGGTGGCGATGCTGTGGCGGGTAGACGAGCGCGCGCAGTTGATCCGGTGCGAGGAAGTGACTGCCTGCACCGGGCAGCGGGACGAGTTTTTGGACGGCAGCCGCAAGTTGTCTTTCTCGAAGGGCAGCGGTCCGCCCGGGCAAATCTGGGAATCGCGCGAGTCGGTCTGGATTCCAGATGCGAGCAACGATTCCAGATACACTCGAAGCCTGGCGCTGGCGCAGGCTGGCTTGCATACGGCCATCGCCGTGCCGATCAGTTTCAACGGCACCATCTGCGGTGTGATGGAATTCTTCAGCGAACGTTGCGAACCGGTGGACGATTCGCTTTTGCGGACGCTGGCCGCGGTGGGAAGCCAGATTGGACAATTCGCGGAACGGCGGCTGGCGGACGATCAGTTGAAGCACGCGTCAGCGGAACTGGCCCGGTCAAACACCGAACTGCAGCAGTTTGCTTACGTGGCTTCTCACGATTTATCCGAACCATTGCGCATGATCGTCAGCTATCTCGATCTTCTGGTGGCCCGGCATCGCGCCGGGTTGAATGCGGAGGCGCAGGAGTTCATCGGTTACGCGGTTGATGGCGCGCAACGGATGCAGAAGCTGATCGATGACCTGCTGGCGTATGCGCGGGTGGACAATCGCGGCCGTGAACTGAAACCAGTCGATCTGGATGCGGTGCTGGCTGAGGCGCAGCGGAATCTGAAATTGAGAATCACCGAATCGGGTGCAGAGATCGAACACGGCCCGCTCCCGAAGGTGATGGGCGATGCGAGTCAGCTGGCGCAGGTGTTTCAGAACATTCTCAGCAACGCCATCAAGTTTCGCGGCAAGGAACCGCCGCGCATTCGCATCGGTGCGGAGGCGGTTGGGGGCGAGTGGAAGTTATCCATCCAAGACAACGGGATCGGAATCGATCCCAAGCATTTTGAGCGGCTGTTTGTGATATTCCAGCGGCTGCACACCCGGCACGAATATCCCGGCACAGGAATCGGGCTGGCGATCTGCAAGAAGATCATCGAGCGCCATGGCGGGCGGATTTGGGTGGAGTCGAAACCGGGGCAGGGGACCGCCTTCTTCTTCACGCTTGGCGCCGCGGACCGTATTTGACCGGCAATCAGGCACTCTGCCCAGTAGCAGCCGAGGGGGCGCTCGCCTAGACTGCGGGGCAAACTACTCCGTTGAGCTGATGCACGTTGCTGAAACACCGCCCCGTCATGCTTCGAATGAATCCGCGAGATCTTCCGCGCCACGCATTCATGCGTTGCTCATCGAGGATAATCCCGGCGATGCCCGTCTGATCCAGCTCATGCTTTTGGAAGCTGAGAATGACCTCTTTGAAATCGAGCGCGCTGACCGGTTGAGTATTGCTGTCGAACGTCTGGCGCAAGGCGGAGTGGACATAGTGCTTTCGGATTTATCGCTGCCGGACAGCCACGGCCTGGAAACGTTTGCCAGTCTTCATCGAGCCGCGCCCGACGTTCCCATCATCGTGCTGAGCGGGCTTACGGACACGCAGCTCGCCGTCACAGCGGTGCATGAGGGAGCGCAGGATTTTCTGGTGAAAGGGCAGGTTGACGGCCAGTTGCTCGCGCGATCGATCCGCTACGCCATCGAACGCAAAAGCATGTCCAGGCAATTGCATCGGTATGCGGATGAGTTGCGGAAGAAGAATGCGCAGCTTGAGGCGGATTTCAACATGGCCCGCGAGATTCAGCAGATATTCCTGCCAAACCAGTATCCCAGCTTTCCCTCGTGGGAGACGCCGGAAGGAAGCGCGCTTGGTTTCTCGCACCGCTACATTTCTGCCGCGGCTGTGGGAGGTGACTTCTTTGACTTTTTTGCGATCAATGATTCGTCCTGCGGAGTGTTGATCTGCGACGTCATGGGACATGGGATGCGCGCGGCGCTGATCACGGCGATCATGCGGGGCTTGATTGAGGAACTCATGCCCGTGGCATCGGATCCGGGCAAATTTGTGACGGAGATCAACCGCAGCCTGCGCGCCATCCTGCGGCAGACCCGTGAGCCGTTCCTTGCGACCGCCTTTTACGGTGTGGTGGATGCGTCGGCGGGCGAGTTGCGCTATGCCAACGCAGGGCATCCGAGTCCTTCTTCCTGAATTGGGCCGGTCGCACGGTGCAGCCGCTGAAGCAATACGATCCACGGCACGGACCGGCGCTAGGACTTTTCGAACGTTCCCTTTACCCGGCCTCCAAGGTGGCCATGACTTCGCGCGACCGGTTGATGCTGTTCACCGATGGCATTTACGAAACCAAGGGCCAGCACGACGAGGAATTCGGACAGGACCGTTTGCTGGAATTAGTGCGCTCGCGATTTGATCTGGCTTCGGAGGATGTCTTCGATGCGATGCTCCGGGAGGCGCGGCGGTTCTCGGGAGATCTGGAATTCGAGGATGACGTCTGCCTTGCGGCCGTTGAGATGCGAAAGCTCCTTCCGGTGAATGAAAAAAATGTCAGTGGGAGTGCACCCCAATAGTTTTGAGCGCAGTCGGGCACTATGTTCAGAAACATGCGAAAAGCTTCAATAACCAAACTGCTCGTGCGCAATGCACGCTCAAAAAAGTTCTTGAAGTCCACTGGCCGTTGGACGAAGAAGCCCGAAGCCGCCTGCAATTTCCCCAATACCGTGAATGCCATTCACACCTGCCTGGCGCATGGTATCGACGAGGTGGAACTCGTGCTGCGGTTCGAAGGCGAGTCGGCAGACCGCCACGTGCCGATGACTTGCATTTGAGGGTGCTCGAACTACCGGGCGGCGGTCTCCACTTGCCGGTCCCGGGAAAAGCGCTTCAGACGTTCCACCGCGGCAGCTTCATCTTCCGCGATGTCCAGCATCACGCGTGTGGGCATCCGCTGGTGCAGCCAATGTTCGCGGTCACGTCTCAACCACTCTGCCCCGGCGATCACATTGTAGGCGCATTCCGACCAGTCGTAGTAAACGATCCATGAGGAGCTGAAAGTGTCGATTGTCATAACGCGGTAAAAATCAGAACGATCCTACCGCGGAATCGATCGGTCACAAGCGGCAGATGCTCACAACTTTTTGGCAGGTTGTTCGCAATCTGAAAATCGATGTCGCGGGCTTTCGCCCGGTGATTGACAGCAAAAAATCCGTTGCGGCGTCGGAAACCGCAACGGATTTGAAACTTGAAGTTCAGCTTAGCTCGACAACGCGCCTTCGGCGGCCGCGGTCTGGTTGAACACCAGCTTGTCCTTCTCAGCCGTGACTACGATGGGCTCTCCTTCGTGCAACGTGCCTTTGAGGATTTCTTCCGCCAGCGGATCCTCCAGGAACTTCTCGACGGAGCGGCGCATCGGGCGTGCGCCGTATTGCGGGTCGTAACCTTTCTCGACCAGGAAGTCCTTCGCCTTCTCGTCCAGCGTCAGGACGATGTTCCGGTTCTTCAACCGCTGCGTGACCTTGTTGATTTCCAGATCAAGAATCTGAATGAGGTCGGGCTTCGTCAGCGACCGGAAGACGATGATGTCGTCCAAACGATTCAGGAATTCCGGACGGAACGTGCGCTTGGCTTCGTCGATGATCTTCTCGCGCATCTTCTCGTAGGTGCTTTCGTCCGAGATCGGCGAGAAGCCCATCGAGCTCTGACGTTTGATCGTGTCGGAGCCCACGTTCGACGTCATCAGAATGATCGTGTTCCGGAAGTTCACGACGCGGCCCACGTTGTCCGTCAGTTTTCCTTCTTCGAGAATCTGTAGCAGCATGTTCCAGACGTCTGGATGCGCCTTTTCAATTTCGTCGAAGAGCACGACGGAATAGGGCTTGCGGCGAACTTGCTCGGTCAGCTGGCCGCCTTCTTCGTAGCCGACGTATCCGGGAGGTGATCCGACCAGGCGTGACACGTTGAACTTTTCCATGTACTCGCTCATGTCGAGCTGGATCAGCGCCTTGGGATCGCCAAACATCTGTTCCGCGAGCGTTTTGGCGAGCAAAGTCTTGCCGACGCCGGTCGGTCCGAGCAGCGCGAAGGTCCCGATCGGGCGCCGCGGATCTTTGAGATCGGCGCGCGAGCGGCGGAGCGCTTTGCAGATCGCGGAGACGCCTTCTTTCTGGCCGATTACCACTTTGGTCATTTCTTCTTCGACCTTCAGCAAGCGCGCCATTTCGCCTTGTTCCATGCGCTGGAGCGGGATGCCGGTCCATTTGGAAACGACCTGAAGGATGTCTTCTTCGTCCACCTTCACGCGCTTTTCTTCGCGGCTGGTGCGCCATTCCTTCAACAGGTTTTCCAAGCGTTCCTTGGCGTGCTTTTCCTTGTCGCGCATCGCCGCGGCGCCTTCGAAATCCTGATTTTTGATCGCTTTTTCTTTCTGGCCTTTGATGTCTTCAATCTCAGTTTCGAGATCTTTGACCTGAGGCGGACGCGTCATGGTGCCGATGCGGGCGCGTGAGCCGGCTTCGTCCATGAGGTCGATGGCCTTGTCCGGCAGAAAACGGTCTGTGATGTAACGATCCGAAAGCTTCACTGAAGCCTCGACCGCCTTGTCGGTGAAC
>CAMLLE010000070.1 GCA_946480555.1 uncultured Verrucomicrobia subdivision 3 bacterium | reverse complement strand
TTCGCTTGCCAGCATCCCGTCCGGAAACGGCAACGGCGAATGGCGGCTGCGCGTCACCGACAGTGTTGGCGGCAGCCAGGGTGCGCTGCGCTGCTGGTCGCTGTTCCTTCATGGAACCACTTGCTCGCCAGGGAGCGGCTCGTGTGACCTATGCGTCGCGCAGATTACCGGGTCATTGGGCGCGGGCGACCTTCAGCTGACCAACCGGGTGTACCGCGACGGTTTACCCATGAACTGCGGTGTCCCCGAGTCCTTCCCGGGCTATTTTGGCTCGGGCCTGTACTATTACGACGCCTATGTGTTCACCAACACATCGCCGGACGAGGCCTGTGTGACTGTGCAGGTGGATGCGGAGTGCTCGGTGCATTCTCAACTGTATCTCTACGAGTTCAATCCGGCGGACCTGGCGACGAACTTTGTGGGCGACGCGGGCTCCAGCGCGAACGCGGGATCGCCCTCCGTCTTTTCCGCGCCGGTTCCCGCGGGCGCGCGCTTCATTGTGGTGGTCGATGCCACAAGCAACGGCTCGAGCTGCGGCAATTATACGCTGCGCATCGGCGGCTTGCCCTGTCCGGCGCCTGACCTGGCGATCCAAACAGCCGGGACCAATCAGGTACGCATTCATTGGCCGAACTGGGCGGGTGATTATCGACTGGAACAGAATCTCAACCTCACCACCACGAATTGGACCGGTGTCACCGATGAACCGTTCGCGGACAGCGCCCGGCTGAATGTGACCAACTCTTCGGTCGCCCCCACCAACCGGTTCTATCGCCTGACGAAACCATAGTCCCGGAAGACTGAATCGAATGGACGGCGGGGCGGAGCCAGAGCTTCGCCCCGCTTTTTCAGAAAGGTCCACGTTCGCGGGCAGATTCCGTGCAGCTCATTTCGCCCCCGGGCAAACATCCCTTACGCCAGCGCCCGGCCCAATTTCCCCGCCGGATGACTCAGCTGAAGTTTCTTCAACAATCGGTTCTCCTGCCGCTTCATCTCACGCCGGGAAACCGGGTCCAGATCGTCGTAACCGCAGAGATGCAGGATGCCGTGGATCACGTAGCGTTGAAGTTCGCTTTGCCATGACGTGCGGAACTCGCGCGCCTGGTCGAAAGCAACATCGATGCAGATGAAAAGCTCGCCGTGCAGGAACTTCGCTCCACCGGGCCGCTCAGGTTCCGCGTCGGCGTAATTGAAAGTGATGACATCGGTGGAACCCTCGTGCCGCAGGTGTTCCCAATTGATCTCGGCCATACGCGAAGCCCGGACGATATAGATCGCAAGATCGTAATCCTCGACCCAGAGCAGGTCGCGCAACAGCGTTTTTGCCGCCCAACGGAGCTGTCGGATGTCCAGTTTGAAAGTCCGCTGCTGGTTGCGGATGAACAGGCTGGCGCTCACGCGTTATTCCGGCCCGGGCCCTTGCCGCGATGTTCCTCATACGCGGCAATGATGCGTTGCACCAACGGATGCCGCACCACGTCCTTTCGCGAAAACTCAATCACTGCAATGCCCTCGATGTGCCGCAGCACGCGATGCGCTTCGACGAGCCCGGATTGTTTGTGCGACGGGAGGTCCACCTGCGTTTCGTCGCCTGTTATCACGGCCTTGGAATTCGCCCCCAGGCGCGTCAGGAACATGAACATCTGTTCCATGGTTGAATTCTGCGCCTCGTCCAGAATGATGAATGCGTTATTCAGAGTCCGTCCGCGCATGTAAGCCAGCGGCGCAATTTCAATGATCCCCCGCTCCATGTTCTTCTGCACTTCCTCAGCTGGCAGCATGTCGTGCAAGGCATCGTGCAGCGGCCGCAAGTACGGCATGATCTTCTCGTAAAGGTCGCCCGGCAGAAATCCCAGCGCCTCGCCGGCTTCCACCGCAGGCCGCGTCAGGATGATCCGTGACACCTTTCCTTCACGTAACGCAGCAATCGCGGTCGCAACCGCCAAATACGTTTTGCCCGTGCCTGCCGGGCCGATTCCGAACGTGACATCGTGCGTGCGGATGGCGTCCAGATACTTCTTCTGACCGACTGTTTTCGCAGTCACGCCAGCCTTCTTGTCTGAAGTGGTGATGCGATCGCTCATGATGTCCTTGAGCGTGGAGGCGCCTTCGTTGGAAACGATCTGCAGCGCGTGGGTGAACTCCCGTGTGCGGACGTGCGAACCGGCCTTCAACGAGCTCTCGAGCGAAAGGAACAACTGCTTGGCCCGTTCAATCGCCTCCGGCGCGCCGTCGAGCTTGATCCAGCCCTCGCGGGATGTCGCCTTGACGCCGAGCTGCGCCTCGAGCGCCTGGAGATTTCGCGGGTCGTTGTTGTAAAGCTGCTGGGCGAGCCGGGCGTTTTCGAAATGGAGCGTTTCAGAAGCCATGGTAAATCAATCTGGATGGGACGATCAGGCCGCGAGCGCCGCGCGCAGCCTGGCCGCCACATCGCTCAACGCCTCCGGCACAACAGTGGTGCTTCCGAGCACCGGCATGAAGTTGGTGTCGCCGTTCCAGCGTGGCACGACGTGAATGTGGAGATGCTCGAGGATTCCCGCGCCGGCGCATTTGCCCAGGTTGACGCCGATATTGAAGCCGTCTGGCCGCATCACCTTCGTGAGCGCGTTCTGGCATCGACGCGTGAGCTTCATCAGGTCCGCCATCTCCTCATCAGTCAATCCGTTCAAGTCGCTGGTCTGCTTGTAAGGCACGATCATCAGGTGGCCGCCGGTGTACGGATATCTGTTCAACAACGCAAAGCAGGTGCGATCGCGGGCAATGACGTAGTTTCCCTCATCGTCGCTCGATTGCGCGATGCTGGCGAACACGCTCTGCTCCAACACGGGTTTGGGAGACAGGATGTACTCGATGCGCCACGGGGCGTGCAGCGGTTCCATGGCGACAAGCTAGTGACGGGGCAACGGAAAGTCAAAGCGGTGCAACCCGCCACCGCGAGCAGGGTGAAGAGCTTGGTTCGAAAGGGAATTTCAAAAACGGACGGACACAAGTGAACCTGGCGCGGCGCAGCGCAAGCGTGTCGGTTTGCTGCTGCTGAAAGAGCATCCAATTCTGGAAAGCGAAGTTCTTGGGATGTTCGATATTGCGCGTTGGATGTTCCGATTGGTTCCACCTCAGTTCCTGGGTCATCCTCAATTCCCATGACTCCCGGGCACCCTGAAACTCGATACTTTACCGGGCGATGGACCTGCGCATCCTGTCCGTGTGGATGGTTCGCAACGTCAATCCTGGGACTGCAACCAATCGCTGGCTTAACGTATGAAGATTCAAACGCTCGTGCTCGCCTGCTTGCCCGTGTTCGCCGGAACACTGGTTTCGCGCGCAGATGTAAAACCGAATCCGCTCTTTGCAGACAGCGCCGTGTTGCAGCATGGCATGCAGCTGCCCGTCTGGGGAAAGGCTGATCCCGGCGAGAAGGTCACCGTCGAATTCGATGGACAGACCGTTTCCACCGTTGCGGCACCGGACGGGAAATGGCTGGTGCGCCTGCAGCCGCTGAAAGCTGGCGCGACGGGCACGCTCAAAATTTCAGGCAGGAACCGAATCGAACGGAAGAACATTGTCGCCGGCGACGTCTGGGTTTGCAGCGGACAATCCAACATGGAACGGCAGCTTGGGCTGCGCTCGGGCCAGCCGCCCATTCTCAATTGGGAACGGGAAGCGGCTGCGGCGAACTTTCCTTTGATTCGTCACTTCGGCGTGGCGCAAATCAAATCCCACAGTCCTGAGGCAGAAGTCCAGGGCAGCTGGGCCGTCTGCTCACCCGAAACCGTCACAAACTTCAGCGCCGTCGGCTACTTCTTCGGTCGCGATCTCCACCGCGCGCGGCAGGTGCCGATCGGCCTCATTCACAGCGCATGGGGCGGCACGCCTGCGGAAGCTTGGACCAGCGAAACGACGCTCCGCACGTTTCCAGAGTTCACCGAAGCAATCGCAGAAATGAAACGCGTCGCCCAAGATCCCGAGCTGGCGCGCCGTCGCTTGCGTGAAAGCCAGGAAGCCTGGTTCGCTCGCGTGGATCCCGGCTCCCGCGCCCGGCCAGCCTGGTACGATCCGGAAATGGAAACCACCGGCTGGAAATCCATGACGCTGCCAGCAGCCTGGGAAAGCGCGGGCTACGCCGACTTCGACGGCGTCTTCTGGTTTCGCCGCACATTTGACCTGCCCGCGAATTGGGATGGCGAAGACATCGAGCTGCATCTGGGCGCGATTGATGATGACGACACGACCTGGGTAAACGGCCGGGAAGTCGGCTCCACCGCGGGCTGGAATGTTCCGCGCGTCTATCGAGTCCCAGCGAACGTGCTGAAGAAGTCCGGGAACGTTGTTGCCGTGCGGGTGTTGGATTACGCAGTGGGCGGTGGATTTGCCCCGGGGCCGGAACGCATGCGAGCGAAGGCGGCTGGCGGATCAGGCGAAGTTCCGCTCAGCGGCGAATGGTCGTGCAAACCCGGAGTTTCACTTCGCACCTCTGGCTGGCCCCCAAACGATTTCGGCCAGAGCGCCAGCGCGCCGAGCGTGCTTTACAACGGCATGATCGCGCCGCTGCAACCTTTCGCGATCCGCGGCGTGATCTGGTATCAGGGCGAAGCCAATTCCGATCGCGCCCGCCAGTATCAAACCCTGTTTCCGGCAATGATTGCTGACTGGCGCCGCGCGTGGGGTCTCGGCGATTTTCCCTTTCTCTTCGTGCAGATTGCGCCTTATCGCGACATGTCGCCTGAGATCCGTGAAGCACAGCTCATCACCTGGCAAAAGACTACCAACACCGCAATGGTGGTGACGATCGATTGCGGCGATGCGAACGACATTCATCCGGCGAACAAGGAACCGGTAGGGGCAAGGCTGGCATTGGCGGCCAGGGCGGTCGCCTACCGGGAACCGGTGGAATATTCAGGACCGGTGTGGAAAGCGATGACTGTTCAGAGCGGCGCGGCGATTCTGCACTTCGATCATGTTGGCGGCGGGCTCGAAGCACGGGATGGCGATCTGAAGGGATTCACGATTGCCGGAACGGACAAAGTGTTTCGTCCGGCGCGCGCGGAAATCCACGGCGACACGGTAGTTGTCCGTTCCGAAGAGGTTCCTGTGCCGGTTGCAGTGCGCTACGGCTGGGCCAACGTCCCGGAAGGAAATTTGTTCAACCGCGCCGGACTGCCCGCTTCACCCTTCCGAACCGACAGCCGCGCTTTCAACGAAGGGTCTTCCGCGCCAGGCAATCCCTGATTACAGAAGCAAGTCGCGGTGCGGTCTCTCCGGATTGAGAAGCCCTTGAACCGCTGCACGGCCCTGCTCCGGATTCGACTTTCGGATGCGCCCATTGCACTATCGCGGGCATGAAGAAACTGTTCTCACTTTCTGCGGCAGTTGCAGCCGTGTTCCTGGCCGGATGTGCCACGCAAAGCGCCAGCAAAGTCGTCAAGCCCGCCGGATTCCTGTTTGTCACGTTCAAGGGCGAACAGTCGCCGATGACGGAGCAGATATACTTTGCTTCAAGCCAGGACGGCCGGACCTGGAATGCATTGAACAACGCTGATCCAGTTCTCGTAAGCCAGCTGGGCGAAAAAGGTGTGCGCGATCCGTATCTCCTCCGCGCGCACGACGGTAAAAAGTTTTTCCTCATCGCGACCGACCTGTCGATCAACCTGAATCGCGATTGGGGACGTGCCGTGCGCGCAGGCAGCCGCTCAATCGTAATCTGGGAGTCCACGGATCTTGTCAGATGGTCCGAGCCGCGGCTCGTCAGCGTTGCGCCCGAAGACGCCGGCTGCACGTGGGCGCCGGAAGCGGTCTATGATGCGCAAGCGCGGGACTATCTCGTCTTCTGGGCATCGACCACCAAGCGCGACGATTTTGCGAAGCACCGCATCTGGGCCGCACGAACCAAGGACTTCAAAACCTTCGGCGAGCCGTTCATCTATATCGAGAAGCCGACCACGGTCATCGACACCACCATTGTTCACGACGGCACGAGCTATTATCGCTTCACCAAGGACGAGAAATTCAAAGCCATCACCATGGAAGTGAGCCAGAACCTGATGGGCCCATGGCACGACGTGCCGGAGTTCTCGCTTGCGAAACTGCGCGGCTACGAAGGGCCCGAATGCTACCTGGTGGAACCCGCCGCTGAAGGCAAACCGCCGACGTGGTGTTTGATTCTGGACTACTACAGCCGCGGTCAGGGGTATCAACCCTTCATCACGCACGATCTTCCCGCCGGTCAATTCACGGCCGCTGAAGGGTTCAGCTTTCCCTTCCGTTTCCGGCACGGATCGATTCTTCCGCTTTCCGCCGCGGAATACGAACGCGTACAAAAGGCCTACGCGAAACCGTAGGGCCGAAGCGGATGCGAACGGCTGAAATGGAAAGATCCGAAGCGTAACGCATCATCAGCGTGACGCGCGAAATCCCGGTTTTGGAGAGACGGATGCGTTTCGCAGCCGGTCGATCCCTCGACAAACGCGCGTTTCCCCGTCATGCTGCGCGACAATGGCGAACAACCCGGAATCACCGCTGGATCTGCTTTGGAAGGAATACGGCACCGTATTCCAGGATTTCGACGATCTCACGCTCGCCCGCTGGCTCGCGCAAACGCTCGGCCAGCTCGAAGGCAAGGTCTGGCGGCTGTCGCATCCGCTGCTCGGCGCGTATCGGCTCGGCGCCCAAATCGGTCACGAGCGCCAAATCTGGTTCAAGCGTCTGGCCACTCCGCCCGCAGCTTACACCGAATCACCCTGTTGCCGCGCACCGATGCTTCCCCTGCTCACCCGCGATGTTCGCGACACTGGCCTCCTCTGCCAGCATTGCAATGACACGCTCGTGCCCTTCGACAAAATTCCAGACGGTGTCCGCGGTGACATTGAAACCTGGGCCGAACAATACGCGCCGGTTCATGCCGTGGCGCATTGGGATGATCGCCAGCGCAAGAGCGCCGGGAATTACGATCACGCCTACGAGAACGCCGCCAAGCAAGCCGAAGCGCTGTTGATCCGCGCCGGCAGCCAGCTTGCCCGCCGGTTGCTCGACCACTATCCCGCCATTGTTTGGGAAGACCAGGACGAATGCCTGGAAGTCCGCCCTGAAGACGTCGCAATGTGAACTCTCCGTCTCCAAACCATGAGCGTTGAAGCCTCCTTGTCTGAAAACACATTCAATCGTTCGGCGTTCCCGCTTGAAGGTTCAATGTTGAAAGTTCCGCCCCTGACGCGCGCATGATCCGCTGGCTGTTCAAATGGGCCTTTCGCATCGGCATCGTCGCCGCGGTGCTGGTCGTTCTGTTCGTCGCCTTCAAGGATTCCGTCTGGACCATGATCGTGGAACGCCGGATTCGCTCCGAAACCGGCATGCAAGCGCGCATTGGAAAACTCTCCACCGGATTGTTTTCGCCCGTGGTGACGATCGAAAACCTGAAGCTCTACAACACCGCTGAATTCGGCGGCACACTCTTCGTCGATATTCCGGAACTGCATCTGGAAGTTGAACCGCTCTCGCTTGCACAACAGCGGCTGCGGCTGAAACTCGTTCGCTTCAACCTGGCTGCGGTCAACATTGTTCGCAACGAAGCCGGAAAAACCAACATCATCGCCATGCTGGAACACGAACAGTCGAAAGCATCGAAACGCAGCAAACGATCCACCACAAATCTCCTGAACGGCCTGGAGTTCGATGGCATCGACGTCCTGAACCTCAGCGTCGGCAAGGCCCGCTACGTGGATTTGAAGGATCAGCGCAACAATCTTGAAATCGCGATCAGCATGGAGAACCAGGTTTTCAAAAACGTGAAAACCGAAGGCGACGCCTATGCCATCCTGTTCATGCTCTGGCTTCGCAGCGGCGGGAAACTGAGCATAGCCCCCAATGCGATCGCGAAGGATTATTTCGATCGCCGGGTCAAAGACATTGAGTCACGCGTTGCACGCGAAGCCGCCACCGCGCCGGCGTTGCCAACAGGTAGATGACTGGCAGATTCTTCGCAGTCCGCCAGGTGTCAGCGCCTTTCCGAATGGCAGCGGGCGCCGGATTCCTTGCAGTCGGCTTTAGACAAGACGACCAACCGGTATGATGGAAACACATGACTCCACTGCCGCCGCAATGTTCGCTAGATTCCGCCGCGAAATGGAACAGTTATGTTGAAACGCCCGCATTCCCTTCTCGCTGCCGCAATGTTCGCGTTCTCCGCAGGCGCGGCTGAAAACCCGGTTCGCCTCAACTCGATCGGCTTCTTTCCGGCACAGCCCAAGCACGCGACCATCGCCACACCGGCCACGAACTTCAGCGTGGTCCGGTTGAGCGACAGTGTCGCCGTTTTCACGGGGACGATTTCCGGTTCGCGAACCAACCGCGACACCGGCGAACTGTTGTTCACCGCAGATTTTTCCACCCTCACCAACCGCGGCGTTTTCCAGCTCAACGTTCCGGGTGCGGGCCGGTCTGCACCTTTCCGCATTGGAGATGACATTTACCAGGCTCCGTTCGTTGCCGTGACGCGCGCGATGTATCTCTGGCGCTGCGGAACGGCGGTTTCGGGGACGCACAACGGAAGGACTTTTGCGCATGCGGCGTGTCATACGAACGACGCGCTGCTGGATTACGTGGGTGGCGGTTCCACCCGTAGCAACTCCAACGGCGGTTGGCACGACGCCGGCGATTACAACAAGTACGTCGTCAACGCCGGCGTTACAGTGGGCTGCATGCTGCGCGCGTGGGAAGACTTCGGGTCAGCGATCCGGAAAGCAAATCTGGGCCTTCCGGAGCGCGGCGGCCCGCTCCCGGAATATCTGGCGGAGATCAAATGGGAACTCGACTGGCTGTTCACGATGCAAGCCCCGGATGGCTCCGTTTATCACAAGGTAACGACGCGCGATTTTGGCGGTTTCATCATGCCGGAGCACGAACTCACGCCGCGTTACTTTACGCCGTGGAGCAGTGCGGCGACGGCGGATTTCGTGGCGATGCTCGCCGCGGCCGCACGGCAGTTGCGCGAGTTTGATTCCAATTACGCCGCCCGCTGCCTGGCCGCGGCGGAAAAGAGCTACCAGTTCCTCGCCGCGCATCCAGAAAACCGGCGCGCCAATCTCACTGGTTTCTCCACCGGCACCTATCAGAACCGCGATGAGGACGATCGCATCTGGGCGGCGGCGGAGTTGTGGGAGACAACCGGCAACACGAACTGCCTTCTCGATTTTGAAAACCGCATTCGCGGACGCGCGCAATCGTTCGAAGATTCCTGGGATTGGGGCAATGTCCGAAACCTCGGTCTGCTAACCTACCTGTTCTCAAAACGCGAAGGACGCGATTCCTCGCTCGTCGAAGCATTGCGATCAAATCTGATCGCCACTGCTGATGACATTGTCAAAACGCGGGATGAGCATGGGTATGCCCGGCCGCTGGGGACTCGTTACAGCTGGGGCGGAAATGGCACGGTCGCGCGACAAACGGTTTTGCTTCACGCCGCTTACCGGCTTTCTCCAAAACCCGCTTATCGGGAAACCGCGCTGGATGCCTTGGGTTATCTGTTCGGCCGGAATTCGTTTGGCCGGTCGTTCGTCACTGGCATCGGAGCAAACCCGCCCATGCATCCGCACGATCGACGTTCCGGCGGCGACGATGTGAAGGAACCCTGGCCCGGTTACCTGGTAGGCGGGCCAAATCCGAAAGCAACGGACTGGTTCGACGTGGAAGAAGATTTTCGGACCAACGAAATCGCCATCAACTGGAACGGCGCGTTGATCTACGCACTCGCAGCTTTCCTGGACGCGCCCGCGCTGTAATCCGGCACGATCCATCTGGACGGGGATAATGCCATCCGCCGTTGAGATGCCGCGTCGCGCCAGTCCAGAAGCGAAGTGGGACGCGCCGCAAGATCGCAGGCGAATATGCCCGCGCTGCCCGCACATTGGATTGCTGGCGCAATGGCCGCAATTGGCACAAC
>CAMLLE010000069.1 GCA_946480555.1 uncultured Verrucomicrobia subdivision 3 bacterium | reverse complement strand
CGGCGCTGGTCGGATTGAAAATGATCTGAAATGGGCGCATCAGTGCGGCCAGAGTAAAGCGCAGCCAGCGAACGGTCAACGCGCCGTGATGTTCCGGCCGGATTCATTGATCCGCCACAGGTGATCCACAATTCCACGAGCCCGACTCTTCCGGCTGATTTCCGCTTTCCCGATTTCCGCTTTTGCCTATTCTGCCGACATGCCTACACCGGTGATCAGCATCGCCCAGATGCGTGAGTGGGAGAACAAAACTTTTTCCTCTGGAATGTCCGAAGCGGAAGTCATTCGCCGCGTGGGACGAGTCGTGGCAGAACGCGCGGTCTCCCTCACCAAACCCGGTGACCTGATCATCGTCCTCGCCGGCCGCGGCAACAACGGCGCGGACGCCCGCAGCGCTTTGGAACAATTCGAGGATCGCCGCGTGGATGTGTTGCAGGTGCGCGATCCATTGGAAGACTTTGACGAATTGGAAACGTTGCTGACGATCCGGCCTGCGCTGCTGATTGACGGTCTTTTTGGGATTGGACTGAACCGGTCGCTGGATGCGCATTGGGTCCGGTTCATCGAACGCATCAACGCCGCGGAATTGCCCGTGCTGGCAATTGACGTTCCCTCCGGGCTTGACGCTGATTCTGGTGAACCGAGCGGCGCAGCCATTGAAGCCGCGGTCACGCTCACCGTTGGCGCGCCGAAACGCGGCCTGGTGCAACATCGCGCGACCCGTTACGTGGGCAGGCTGGAAATCACCGGCGACGTCGGACTGCTCCCCTGCCCCTTCAAAGCGGAGCTGAACTGGACCGCGGCAAACGACTTTGCACATTTTCCATCTCGCCGCCGGCAGACGGATCACAAAGGCAGCTTTGGCCATCTGGCAATTCTCGCCGGGAGCACCGGCTATCACGGCGCTTCCGTGCTGGCGGCGCGCGGCGCACAACGGGCGCGTCCTGGATTAATCACCCTTTTCCCGACGGCGGGCGCGTTTCCACCCGCTGCCTCGCAGTTGCAGGCGGTGATGGTGCAGCCCTGGTCAAAGGGACAGCCTTCAGCGGAGAAATTTGACGCGATTCTTGCCGGGCCAGGATTGGCCGGCGCCGATGTCAGTCCGGAACTCCGCAACGAATTCCAACAACTCTGGCGCCGTGCGGAGGTGCCGATGATCGCGGACGCAAGCGCGCTCGATTGGCTGCCGGCCGGTTCCATCTCGAGCTCTGCACTGCGCGTGATCACTCCCCATCCAGGCGAAGCCGCGCGGTTGCTGGGGAAAACAACAGCCGAGATCCAGTCGGATCGCATCGCCGCTGTGCGGGAATTGTCTGCGCGTTTTGACAATTGCTGGATCGTGCTGAAGGGCCATCAAACCGCTGTCGGGCGAAACGCGGGTGAAATCTATTTGAACTCCAGCGGCAGCCCGAGTCTTGCGCAAGGCGGAAGCGGGGACGTCCTGGCTGGCTTCATCGCCGGCTTGCTGGTTCAACCCGCCCTGCAAAAGGATGCATTGCGCACGCTTCGCTACGGCGTCTGGCAGCACGGCGCCGCGGCGGATCATCTGGATCGCGTGCGGCCGAATTGGGTGGTGGAGGATCTGGCCGATCAATTGGGAATGGTCTGAGCTGCCATCGAAATTGCCGGTCGGCAAGGCATAGCCACATCCGCCATTTCTCCCCGCAACTCTCCTCCCTTTTCCCTTGCGGCTGGATGCTGTAATGTCGCGGTATGAACCTCGCCAGCGCATTCGCGGAGTCCGCGCAGAAGCACGCCGAAAAGAACGCTCTCTACTGGGGTGAACGCGCTTATACGTATTCCGAACTGTGGAGTCAGGCGCTGTTCATGGCGGGAATTCTCGCACACGGTTTCCGCGTCCAACCCGGCGATCGCGTAGGGCTGTGGATGAAAAACTGCCCCGAGTTTCTGGCCGCACTGTTTGGTGTACTTCACACCGGGGCCGTCGTGGTGCCGATCAACAATTTCCTGAAACCCGATGAAGTCAGCTTCATCGCCAATGATGCCGGCATCGACGTGCTGATCACTGATTCGGACCTGGCAAAGGCCGCCGGCGCCCTGCAATCGGCCAGGCCGGCGCTGCAAATTCTCAACGCCGAACAAGCGCTCGCGTCTTTTCCGATCCCGCCATCGAACCTGAAGTTCGACACGCAACTGCTGCGCAATCCGGCTCGCAACGAAAACGATCTCGCGGTCTTGATTTACACCTCCGGCACGACCGGCCGGCCCAAGGGCGCAATGCTCACCAACGGCAATCTGCTCCACAACGTCGAGAGCTGCCGGCTTTGTCTGCACACCGTTTCGGAAGACCGCATGGCAGTGCTGCTGCCGTTGTTTCATAGTTACATGCTCACGGTAGGCACCTTGCTGCCGTTGCTCACCGGCGCCTCGATGGTGCTCGTCAAATCGCTCCATCCGATAAAGAACGTCATCCAGGAAATCTTCATGCGAAAAGCGACGATTCTTCCGGCGATCCCGCAATTCTATCGCGGCTTGACGTATGCGGAAATTCCAGCGCCGCTGCCATTGCGCATTTGCATCAGCGGTTCGGCACCGCTGCCGGTTCAAGTGCTTCACGACTTTGAGAAGAAGTTTCACATCCCCTTGATCGAAGGATACGGCTTGAGCGAAGCCAGCCCGGTAGTGGCGAAGAACCCGCTCGATTCCACGCGCAAGCCCGGTTCCGTCGGCATCCCCATCCCAAACGTGGAGCTCACGGCGCAGGATGAGAACGGCCAGATTCTCGGCGCCAATGAAATCGGCGAGCTTTGCGTGCGCGGCGGAAACGTGATGGCCGGCTATTGGAATCAACCGGAGGAAACGGCGAAAGCGTTTCGCCACGGCTGGCTGCTCACGGGCGACGTCGGCTATCACGATGCGGACGGCTACTTTTACATCACGGATCGAAAGAAGGACATGCTGCTGGTGAACGGAAACAACGTTTACCCGCGCGAGATTGAGGAAGTGATCTACCAGTTTCCGAATGTCAAGGAAGCCGCCGTGATCGGCCAGCCCGATGCCCGACGCGGCGAACAGCCGGTCGCGTTCGTCGCAGCAAACGAAAACACAACCATTGATTCCGAGGCGCTGCTGAAGTTCGTTCGCGGCAAGCTGGCGGATTACAAAGTGCCACGCAAAGTCATCGTGGTGGCCGCCCTGCCGCGCAATGCCACCGGCAAGATCCTGAAAACGGTGTTGCGACAGCAGCCCGTTGGGTGAGCGGGCACAGCCACCGCAAATCCCCGTCATCCCTGAATCAATCCCCTGAACGTTCCTTCAGGTTCACACGCAAAATCGCGCTCAACGCCGCGCCAGGCGAACGCGAGTCGCGAGGCGTGGAGCGCATGGTGTTCGAGAATCAACTGCCGGCGCTGCACCGTGGTGAGGCGGTTTTCCACCAGCGCCAGATACAGGTCTTCATCTGTGCCATAAATCTTATCGCCCACGATCGGATGACCAATGTGTGCGAGGTGAATCCGGATTTGATGCTTGCGACCGGTATGCGGCTGGACGCGAAGCAACGTGAATGGGGCCTCGGGGAGCGCGAGTGCTCTGCCGGCGCTTTCCGGAGTTTCTCCCATCACATGTTCCACTGGTGACTCCTTCGCAGCGGCATCAGCCAGGACGGCTGTTCTCCCCTGCCCTTCCTTCAGTCCGAATCGCCTCTCGACCCAATACTCCGTTCGCGAAGGCGATCCATCATCGCGCACGCAATCCTTGATCGCCACCCGGCTGCGCTCATCCTTCCCGAGCGGCGCATCGATCAGGCCGTGTTCGTTGGTCACGTGCCCATGCACCAGCGCGAGATACTCCTTTCGGATTTCGCGGCCTTCCATGAGCTGCCGGAGTTCACGGGCCGCATCGTCGTTCTTGGCCACGAGCGTGACGCCACTGGTTTCTCGATCCAGCCGATTGATCAAGTGCGGCCGCACCTCTGCACCGAGATGCAATCGCACGCGGCTGATCAGGCTCGAATACGCATCGCCCTTGGTGGGATGACAAACCAGGCCGGCGGGCTTGTTGATGACGAGCAGCTGTGAGTCTTCAAACAGGATCGGAAACAACGGAAACACGGGATGATGAAAAGCGGAAACCGACAAAGCGGAAAGCGGAAAGAGCGGCGTGATGACCAGCCGTGGCGCACCTTTGTCACCGGATTCAGCCCCTCGTCCCGTCGCCACTGGAAAATGAGATGAACTGAAGACCTCCCACCGCCCTATTTCAAATACTTCACCACGGCCTCCGTCTTGGTGCTGACGTGGAGCTTTTCGTAAATATGATGCAGATGCGTCCGCACGGTGGCGTAGCTGAGGAACAGTTTCTGCGCGATTTCCTTGGCCACGTAACCTTGGGCGAGCAAGGCCAGGATTTCCTCTTCACGGCGCGTGAGCTGATCGAGCTCGGAATTACGCGTAACCTCTGGCTGCCGGAATGACTGCACAACCTTCCGCGCAATCTCGCTGCTCATCGGCGCGCCGCCCAGTTTGATGTCCACGATCGATTCGCGGATTTCTGCCGGCGTCGCGCTCTTGAGCAGATAACCGCTCGCGCCGGCCTTGAGCGCCTCGAAGATCTGGTCGTTATCTTCGTTCACCGTGTAAATCATGATCTGCGTCTCGGGCAGGAGCGGCTTCAACCGGGCGGTGCATTCAATACCCGAACGGTCCGGAAGCCGGATGTCCATGACAACCACGTCCGGCGCCGCCTTCGGCAACTGCTTCAATGCCTGTCCCGCCGTTTCGCAAACGCACACGCACGAAAACTCCGGCGTGTCATGAATCAACTGCACGAGCGTGTCGCGCATCGGACCGTTGTCCTCTACGATGCCGATGCGAATCGGGCCCGCCGGTTTCTGGTTGTCAGGTTCGGAAAGCATCGGCGAAGAGCTTTTGCCGAAGGAGCGAGTTACACAAGCCTGATAAAATTTGCGAACTCAATTTGCGATCCATAGGAGACGGCGTGAGCCGCCTGCAAGAACGGTCCGTTCAGCGTGCACTGGCGGACACTCCGGGCGGCAGTGGAAACCTGAACTTCAAAGTTGTGCCGCGGCCAGGCTGGGAAACCAGTTCAAACGTGCCGCCGACGCCTTCGATTCTGGTTCGCATGTTGCGCAGCCCATTCCGCTCGGAAGTTTTCAGCGTCTCCGGCGGAAGCCCACGCCCGTCATCCTCGACCTGGATCAGGAACACGCCGCGTTCCATCCGCAATCGCAGCCAGACTTCCGTCGCACCGGAATGCTTCACCGCGTTGTTCATCGCTTCCTTCAGGACGAGGAAAAGATCGTGGCGAACTTCTGGTGAAAGGGGATGCGCTGGGATGTTGTCGCTCACATCGAAGCGGCAGCAGATGTTTGTCGGCCGGAAGAACTGCTGCGAAAACTGGCAGAGAAAGCTCGCCAGCTTCTCGAGGGAATCGTTCTTCGGATTCACCGTCCACAGGATGCCGTCCAACTCCCGGACCAGATTCCGCGCGCCCGTCACCACGCGGTTGAGATTGCTCTTCAACCGCTCCGGAGGCACCGCCGGGTCCGCGGACATCTCAGCGAGCAACGCGATCTGCGTGAGGCTCACACCGAGGTCATCGTGAAGATCGCGCGCAATGCGGGATCGCTCCTTTTCCAGGGCCTGTTGCTGTTCGAGCCGATCCAGCTGCGTTCGCAACCGTCGATGCGACCAGTAGCGGACGCTGATCGCGATGAAGCAGGCGAAAGCCGCGAGCATCAATGCGCGAAACCATCCGGTCTGCCACCACGCTGGCAACACGGCAAACGCCAGCATCAGGCCGTCCTCGTTCCAAACCCCGTCGCTGTTGCATGCGGAAATGCGCAGCCGGTAGGTCGCAGGCGGCAGCTTGAGGAATGACACACTTCGCGCACCGCCGGCCTCCACCCAATCCGTGTCAAAACCATCGAGCCGGTAACGCACCTGCACGCGCTCCGGCGCGGTGTAGCTCAACACCGCAAAACGAAACTCCAGCTTCCGCACGTCCGCTGGAATGCGAAGCGGGCTCGCCGTCCGGATCGGGCGATTATCCGCGAGGCACGCATTGAGCTGGATCGGCGGTGGCACGTCGTTTCGCCATTCCGCCGCGGTGTCCACCTTCAACAATCCCTGGCGCGTGGCAAACCACAGCTCGCCGTCCGCCGTGCGGGTGGAGGTCGGCTGATAACCTCCCAGGCAGGAAACGCCCGCCAGGCCATCGCTGCGGCCGAACATCACGGATTGAACGCGGCGAATCTGGCCACGGGCGCAGGCCAGCAGCTCCTCGCGCGAGACGTGGAACAATCCAGCCGGAGAACCGAACCACAAGCGGCCGCGTTGATCCGGCTGAATCTGAAAAATTGCGTTGGCGGGCAAGCCGTGGACCGATGTGAGACGCACGAATTTCCCACGATCGAACAGGACCAATCCGCCACTGGTGGTGCCGATCCAGATCACCCCATCTTCATCCACATGAATCACGCGCACCGTGCTGCCGGGCCAGCCGTCTTCGCGCATGAATCGATGGAACCGGGTCGGGCCTCCCGATTCGCTCCACCGGAACAAACCGCCCGATTCCGTTCCGATCCAGAATTCGCCGGCTGGCGTTTCCGCGATCGCACGCACGCGTCCGGCCTGAAGGTCCTTCCATTCTTCGAACAGTTCCAACCGGCGTTCGCGGAAGCGTCCCAGCACATCCGGATCGGCACCAACCCACATGTCCCCGTTGCGTGCGCGGAAGATCACGTGCACGTCGCGAATTTCATCCGCTCCGGCCGGTTCGGGAACCCCATTTGAATCCGGATTCCAAAAATAAAGTCCCGTTCGTGTGCCGATCCAGATGTTGTCCCGCACATCAACTCCGACCGAAAAGACCCGCAGAGTGAACGGGTGGTTCGCGCCCTCGTTCAAGGTCTCACGGGCGAGCCGGTCACCTTCGAGATTCGCCAGGCCGCCGTCGCAATTCCCGATCCAAAGCCGCCGCTTCGAATCCTCGCACATGGAATAGCTGATGTCGTCCAACAAGCCTTGAGTCGAATCGTAGAAATCGAAAATCCGCGGTCGCAACCGGTTCAATCCACCGCCATGGGTCGCGACCCAAAGATTACGCTCCGTATCTTCGCGCACCCAATCGATGGCCGGGTGCGAAGTGGGCACCGATTCCAGCTTTCCCCGGGCATAGCGGAAAAGGCCGCGCGCGCTGGTTCCGATCCAGAGATTTCCGGCGTTGTCCTCGAACAGCGTGCGAACGCGTGCCGCGCCGGCCCAGGGCGGTGTTTCGGCGAGATGCTCCACGGAACCGTTCTCAAGTCGGCAAAGGCGTTCGTTGCTCGCAATCCAGATGCCGCCGGAACGACTCGGCGCAATGCACAAGCGATCTCCCAAATCCTCTTCGAGCCAGGAAATATTTCCGTTGGCAAAGCGGCCGAGCATCGTGGAGTTCGCGAACCAGAGCTGGCCCGCGCCGTCATAAGCCCACGAAGACCATTGGCCTTTCAATGCCTCCGATTCGCCGATCGAAGCGACGCGGCCATTCTCCCAACGGAGAATTCCACCGCTCAAAAACCCAACCCACACGGCGCCGTTCCGTTCGACGAACAGTGTGGCGACAGGCTGTGGACCAAGTGCCTTCGCCGCCGGGTGCAGGCTGAACTCACCGTCACGCAATCGCACCAGGCCGCCAGTATCGGGCGCAAGGAGCAGCGTATGCGGATCCTCCTCGACCAATGCGCGAATCCGTGAGCTGCGTTCGTTGGCAATCAGCGGCGAGGAAAACTCGGTGAACTCGACACCGTCGAAGCGGACCAATGCCGTTTCCGTGGCCAGCCAGATATAGCCGTCGTGATCCTGCAACAACGCATTGATGACCTGGTGCGGCAGGCCATCTTCGCTTTGCCAGGCCTGCAACAGGTAGTCGGAATTGTCATCAGACGCCGCTCGGCTGACAGCACTGGAAAGGAAGAACCAGCACGCGATCCCGCTCAGAAAGACTCGGAGGGCGCGACAGGACGACATGAAAACTTGGTAGCAGAACGGGCAGGTGAAGTAAATGGAACGGAGGAGTGGAACTTGAATCGCGATCGTTCAAGCAGGAAATGACGGCGGCTTGCGGAATGCCGCTGCATGCATCGGACGGATGAGTCGCATGATTTCCACCCCGGCTCAACGTTTCCGCGTTTCATAAAACGAGAAGCCCACCGGCAGCCGAAGCCACCGGTGGGTTCTAGTCGCAAGGAAGTCTATTTCTAGAAGTCCTTGAAATCGCCTTCGAGCGGAATGGCGTTGCGATGGTTGCCATTTCCGTTCATCGCGTGGCTGCCATTTCCATTCGCGGGCAGAGTCGCGGGAATCTTCGGCGCGGCTTTGCGGCCGGGCGCCGGCTTCGGCGCGGGAGCCGTGGATGCAGGACGCGCCTTTTGAACCGGAGCATCTGAAGCGGGAGATTTTTGATCGGCCGCACCGACGAGATTGAGCAATTCGGCCACGGCCGTTTTCAGGGAAGTGGCCTGGGAATTCAGCTCTTCGGCCGCCGCCGCGCTTTCTTCCGCGCTGGCCGCGTTGCTCTGCGTGATCTTGTCCATCTGACCCACCGCGCCGTTGATCTGTGCAATGCCCTGGCTTTGTTCGCGGGAAGCGGAGGCTACTTCGGCTGCGAGTTCATCGACGTGGCGCGCCTTCACGAGAATGTCGTTCAAGACCTTCGCAACCTTCTCGCTGATCTCGACGCCCTGGGCGGTCTTGCTGATGGCGCCCTCGATCTGCGTGGCGGTTTCCTTTGCCGCCTGGGCGCTGCGCTGAGCGAGATTGCGCACTTCGTCGGCCACGACGGCGAAGCCCATGCCGGCTTCTCCGGCGCGCGCAGCTTCCACCGCGGCGTTCAACGCCAGGATGTTCGTCTGGAAGGCAATCTCATCAATCGTCTTGATGATCTTCGCAATGTCATCGCTCGAATTCTTGATCGCTTCCATCGCGGCGGACATGGCCTGCATGTCTTCTGCGCCACGGTCGGCGGCTTCACGCGCCTGCTTGGCGAGTTCGTTCGCCTTTTGCGAATTCTCCGCGTTGTGCTTGGTCATGCTGGAAAGTTCCTCCAGGGACGCGCTCGTTTCCTCGATGGACGCGGCTTGCTGGCTGGCACCTTCGGCCAGTGTCTGGCTGGCGGAAGCGACGGTGCCGGCGGAACCGATGAGACGGGCGGAGCCGTCGTTCAAGGCGTCCACCAACGCACTTAGGGCCTTGCGCAACCGGACTGAATTCATCGTCACGAGCAGCGCCGTCAGGGCCGCAAAGGCGACGCTCACGGAGCCGAAAACCACAACGTAGTTGCGGATCGCGCCGAAGCTGCTCACAGCCATCGCGGTGCGTGCCTCGGCAGATTTCGAACAGAAGTTCTTCACTTGCTCTGCAGCCTGGTTGAGCTGCTTCACTTTAGTGGGAACTTCCTGGTCGAGCATCTTCATCGCCGCGGCGAAGTCAACATCCAGCTGTTTGCGGATGCTCTGCATCGTGCGGGTATAATCGTCGAGCGAACCTTCCAGCGCGGCGAGCGCCTGCTGCCCTTCGCCGGAGTGATGCAGCCGTTTCAGTTGATCGAGAATCTCGCGATCCTTCTGATGCACCGCATCGGCCTGGGCCGCCTTGGCGGCGCGGTCGCCTTCCGGCACGAACATCAGTTCGTAAGAGTGGAGGCGGTAGATGGCGAGGTTTTCCTGCAGCACGCCGAGATGCCGCAGGCTGGGCAACCCTTCGGCTTCCAGGCTGCGGATCGAATGAGCGCCGCGCTGACAAACAGTCCAAAGAACACAACCCTGCACGATCAGGAAGATCAGCAGCAGGCCGACGATTCCCTGGATCAGGCGAAAGCTGCGTTGGAGTGATGTGCGTGAACTTTTCATCTTATTCTTAACGGCTGTTCGCCGGTTTACTTGACTTCAATTTTTTTGACGCCCTTCAAATCGGCGTCGGCTGGTGCGATGGCAATGG
>CAMLLE010000068.1 GCA_946480555.1 uncultured Verrucomicrobia subdivision 3 bacterium | reverse complement strand
GGCGTGAACCGTCTCGCCGGTCCGGCGGGACGCTGCCACGCCGGATGCCAGCCACGCGTCTTCAGCGCCCAGGTGGAAGTCTCCGATGAACTGGAGTTGATTCCCACCTTCGCCCTTGCGTTTTCCGGCTGTGACCTGCGCTGCGATTTCTGCATTACGGGCGGACAGAGTTGGAATCCACGTGCGGGCGAAGTCTTCGATGCGCAACGGCTCGCAGCGAAGATTCGGGATGCGCTGACGAATGGAACCCGCACCGTGATGTTCCTCGGCGGCGAACCCACCATTCATCTCCCGTCTGTGCTGGACCTGGTGGCAGAGCTTCCCGATTCCGCAACGCTGGTTTGGAAGACCAACGCGCATGGCTCCGCCCAGAGCCGCGAGTTGCTCGATGGCATTTTCGACATCTGGCTCGCCGACTACAAATTTGGCAATGACACCTGCGCTGAACGGCTGGCGCGCGTCACCCATTACGCAAGTGTCGTTCAGGAGAATCTACTTTGGGCCGCGCAGCATTCCAAACTGATCATTCGCCATTTGTTGATGCCGGGCCATATTGATTGTTGCTGGCGGCCGGTCGCGGAATGGATTGCAGCCCATCTGCCGGGCGTGAAGGTGAACTTGCGCTCCGGCTTCTGGCCCGCTTGGCATGCGGCGCGTCACGCGGAATTGCGCGGGACCGTTTCGAAGATTGAAGCCGACCGCGCGCTGACGGTTGCGCGCGAACTGCGGTTGAATCTGATCCGATGAAAGCCACCGAACATCCAACATCGAACAACGAACACGCAACAGCCAAAGCCGGAAGCCATGGATGTTGGATGATGGATGCTGGATGTTCGGTGCTTCTTCCTGAATCAGAACTTCACACCGAACTTCTCATTCTGCCCGACGGCCAGATTCTCGTTCACA
This sequence comes from uncultured Verrucomicrobia subdivision 3 bacterium, assembly GCA_946480555.1. The sequence goes on along the minus strand of CAMLLE010000068.1, from coordinate 9,141 downwards.
ATCTCACCCAACCATTTGCCGAGTTGCTCGCCGAACTGAACCCGGGCTGCGAATCCATCGTTTCGCGCACCACAGATCCCGCATCGCATTCCCATGAACTTCCAGACTGAAATCGAAACCCTCATTCGTGCGCGCTATCCGATCCTCTACGTGATCACCAACGAGGAGATGCGCGTGCAAAACATGTTCGTCGAAATCGCCGCCAAGCGGCAGAAGAAGGTCTTCGAGTGGACGTTCAGCAACGGCATCGTGCCGGCGGGAACTTCGATCCAATCTCAAAAAGGCCGGAACGCTTCCACCAAGGATCCGCTCGCTGCGCTGGACCACGTCATCGAGAACGTCGAGCCGGCAATTTTCCTGTTCAAGGATTTCCACCCGTTCCTGTCGAAGAACAACTTCGCCATCATCCGCAAGCTGAAGGACATTGCGCTGCATCTGAAGAACAGCTTCAAAACCATCGTGCTGATTTCGCCCGTGATGGAGATTCCCGCCGAGCTCGACAAGGAAGTGACCGTCATCAATTTCCCGCAGCCGACCAAGGAAGACCTCGGCGCGATGCTCGACAAAATCATCGCCGAAGTGCGCGACCACAAACAGGTGAAGATCGATCTTGATGGCGAAAGCCGCGACCGCCTGTTGCAGGCGGCATTGGGATTGACGCTCGGGGAAGCAGAGAATGTGTTCGCCAAGATCATCGTGCAGGATGGCCGCCTGAGCGGCGACGATGTTCATGAAGTGTTTGCCGAGAAACAGCAGATCATCCGCAAGAGCGGGTTGCTGGAGTATTACGCGGCGGAAGAGGATTTCGCGAGCGTGGGCGGGCTGGGCATTCTCAAGGACTGGTTGAACAAGCGCGCCGTGGCATTCACGGACGAGGCGCGCGCATACGGTCTGCCGGCACCGAAGGGAATTCTGCTGCTGGGCGTGCAGGGTTGCGGCAAGAGCCTTTGCGCCAAGGCGGTTTCCCGGTTGTGGCAATTGCCGCTGCTGCGCTTCGACATGGGACGAATGTTCGGCAGCCTGGTTGGCTCGTCGGAAGAAAACGTGCGCCGCGCAATCAGCGTGGCGGAATCCGTCGCACCCGCTGTGTTGTGGGTGGATGAGATCGACAAGGCATTCGTCGGCTCGCAAAGCTCCGGCGTCACGGATGGCGGCACGACGGCGCGTGTGTTCGGAACGTTCCTGACGTGGCTTTCAGAAAAGAACGCGCCGGTGTTTGTGGTGGCGACCGCGAACGATGTTTCGCAGCTTCCGCCCGAACTGCTGCGCAAAGGGCGCCTGGACGAAATCTTCTACGTCGATTTGCCGACGGCGGAAGAGCGCGGGGAGATTTTCCGGATTCACCTGGGCAAACGCGGCCGCGATCCGCAGCGCTTCGATCTCGAACAGTTGATTGAAGCCAGCGAAGACTTCAGCGGCGCGGAGATCGAGGAAGCGATCATCAGCGCGCTCTACGATTCCTTCTACGCCAAACAGGAACTGGCCACGGAACACGTTCTCGAAGCTTTGCGCCAGACCGTGCCCCTGGCGCGAACCATGTCGGAAAAGATCAATGCGCTGCGGCACTGGGCCGTGGGCCGCGCCCGCAACGCCAGCACACTTCAGCTGCTGCCCGAACCGGAGCATCGGCGAATGGAGTTCTAGAGGGAGGGATCCGTTCGACATGGCGGAGCGGCAACTCCGCATTCCTTCCTCTGACTCCGGAGCTGGGACTCGTTTATGAAGTGCCTGCTTTACGATCGCATCAAAGACCGGCGTTATGGAACGCTGTTCTTCTGGATGTTCATTGCATTCCTGCTGGCGACGGTTGCGGCTTCCCGACTGCGGTTCGAATGGCGCGACGAGCACAGGATTCTTGCGGAGCTGATTTTTGGCCTGTTGCTCGCCGCGTCAGCGGTTCCGCTCATGCGGCGCTTCAAATCCCGCCGCTGCAAACAAAGAGCCGAGCGCGGCACGTTGTCGAGTGACGAAATCCGGGTGGCCCGGTCCAAGTTGAAGCGGCGGTCGTAGGGCAGGCATTCGAACCTGGCGGTTCACCGGACTTTCGAGTCCGAAGCTTCCCCGGCTGCGCACGGCGCTCGCAAACGCCTCAACCGGCAGGCTGAAAAGCCGGCGCTAAACGAATATGAGCTGTGTCTGCATTCTAACTCCGGTGGTGATCGCCGCGTGGCCAGCCTTCAGTGCCGCGGTGGTCGCGGCGGCGACTTCGCTCGGCTATGCGGTCGTCGATGAAGGAATCCGCCAGCATCGGGAATCCCAGGTGGCGACCGAAAGCGAAAGCACGGTTCAACTGGAAATTGAGCAAAGCGAAATCGTCACCAACCAGCTGGGCCGCGACCAGTCCATCAGCGTGACACGCAACGGTGTGACTGTGACCTTTTCCCGCGACGAACGCGGCAGAGCATCCGTGTGCGTCACCGGCCCCGGCCATTCGAAGGAAGAGTTGCGCGCGATTGGCGAAGAACTCAGCCAGCGCGTGGTTCAGAAATACATTCACCAGCGGCTGCTGGAGGAAATCCGCACGCGCCAGTTCATCGTGGTGGAGGAAGAAGTGGACGAGAACCAGTCGATCCGGATGAAGGTCCGGCATTGGGACGGATAAGAGAATTGATTTTATGCGACTTTGCATTCGATGCCGCGAAAGCGAAGCAACGGTTCAGTTCATCCGCGAGTCCGGCGGCCAGGAAATCCTGAACGTATGGTTGTGTCCCGAGTGCGTTCGCCCATTCACGATTCGTCAGGAAGCTTCACGGCGTGGAGAACAGCCGTGCGCGTTCTGCGGCAAGCCCGCGTTCAACCCGTTGCCCGGTCACGCCGAGATTATCCATGCCTGTTGTCGATGCCGCTCTGTTTTCGCCGAGCTGTTGCTGCAGATGTGTGAAGCTCAACAACCCGAGGTCTTCAAGCGAAGCCAGGGTGATGTTTTCTTCTTCAATACCTCGTTCGATCCCGCGGTCGAAGCGTGGTCAGCCGTCGCGAGCGCTGAAGTCGTGGCGAGATTACGTTCACAGCGTGGAAATCACCAATTGAGCTGAAGACTTTATGCCCCAACGCGAATTCGAAATCACAATCGCTCCTGACGGCAGCGTCGAAGTGCATGTCAAAGGCTACAAAGGCAAAAGTTGTCTCGAAGCCATGAAACTCCTCGAGCAGGTGATCGGCGAAATCCGGTCCCAGCGCGAGACCAGCGAGTTCTACGAACCGGACGAGCAGGTGCGTTACAACATCGAGCAGAAGCATTGATTTGGCCCGCCCCGGAACAGATTCAGACCTGACCTACTACCCGCCCCGCGCGCGGTGGTATCGCCGGCCCGTGTACGCTTGGTACTGGCTGCGCGGTGTTCTGCATCTGGAATCCATCTTCCGCCCGACCGGCATCAATGGGGGGCAGTTGATCCTGAGCGTGCTGATTCCTGGATTCGCACTTTGGGTTTCCGGCCGGCGAAGCCTCAGCCGCGTCTTCGTCGCGGTTTACGTGGGCGCCTTCATCAGCCTGGTGCTGTGGTACGGTCACCTGATCAGCCGCGCCGGATACGGGACGATGATCGCCATTCACGCTTCCAGTGTTTTCTTCCTGCTGAATCGCTCGCTGCAAACCCATTACGAGTTCGCCATGCGGATGTGCATGTGCGTGCTGGTGCTGTTCGTCATCTGGTTTGGTGGTTATCGGCCGATCCTTGGCCTCGTGCAATCACATTGGTATTGGCCCGTCGAAGTGCAAGGCCGGGTTCTCGTAATGAAACCCTTCAAATCTGGAAGTGAACTGCGCGTCGGCCAATGGATTCTCTTTGAGATCGGCGACCGCGTTTCGGGGGCCAGCGATGGAATCGTGCTCCGCGAGGGCCTTGGATACAGTCCGATCCTCGCCACACCGGGTGACACGCTGAGATTCACCACCAACCAGTTTTTTGTGAACGGGGTTTCCGTGGCGCGCCGCGAATACATGCCACTCGGCGGCGAGCACGTGATCCCGGAAAAGCATTGGTTTGCCTGGCCGGACGTTGTAAGAGGTGGCCAGGGCGGCAATCTCAATGTAGTCGCCGCACGTCTGCTGGAAGCCGCAACGGTGCCGGAAGAGGAAGTCCTGGGAACACCGTATCACCGCTGGTTCTGGCGCAAACAATTGCCATGAGTCGATTCATCAATCTGGAACTCGGAGGAGAGTCGGAAGAGCAACCCGGCCAGCAGCGCGAACTCGTCAAAGGCGAGGCCCACTACCTGGCGGAAGCCCGCACGGCGTTTGAGTCGGCCAACTTCGAAGTCGGGCTGCGGAACTTCTCGAAGGTGCTTGAGTTCAATCCGCAGAACGCCGCCGCCTGGACCGGCCAGGTGCGGATGCTGATTGAACTGGGCGAATTCCGCGAAGCGAAGTTGTGGGCGGACAAAGCGCTGGAACGCTTTCCCAATGAGCCGGAACTGCTCGCTGCCAAGGCGGTGGCATTGGCCCGCAGCGGTGATCTGCACGGCGCGATTGCTTTTTCGGACGCGTCGATCGAAGAGCGCGGCGACACGCCCTACATTTGGCTCGCGCGCGGCGACGTCCTGCTCGCGCGCAAGGAGCAACGAGCGGATTACTGCTTTGAAAAAGCCGTGATGCTCGCGCCGCAGGATTGGTTCGTGGCGTGGCTTGCGGGCCGGATTCGCTTCTGTTACCAGCAGTTCGCCCTGGCATTGAAACAGTTTCAACGGGCAGTGGAATTGAATGCCGGCCATTTCCTCGTCTGGCTGGAACTGGGCCGCTGTCAGGCGGCGCTCCATCTGACCAGCCTTGCGCAAACCTCGTTCGCGCAGGCAATTCAACTCAATCCTCAATGCCGCGAAGCGAATCTGGAAATGATCCGATCCGGCAGTCCCAGCCTCTGGTCACGCCTCCGCGGCTGGTGGTCGGACCAACGGAAATGAGATGAGAAACACCCAACACCCAACATCCCACGTCGAACAACCAATGCGGGTCACTGCAGGAACGCAGCGGATGTTGGTTGTTCCATGCTGGATGTTCGATGTTCTCGCCACTGCCCAAATTCCCATCATTTCACCATGACTGATCCCCAACTCGATCGATTGCTGAATGCGGCGAAGGAATTCGACGGCTCCGACCTGCATCTCGTGGCCGGCGTTCCCGCGGCATTCAGAGTGAATGGCGAAATCATCCTCGCCGACGAAGACGCGCTGACCGAGGAAGAACTCACGCGCATGGCCGAAAGCCTGTTGAACGAGCAGCAGAAGCGCAAATTCGAGCAGGAATGGGAACTCTGCATTTCGCTCATGCATCCCACAGCCGGCCGTGTGCGGGTCACGTTTTACCGGCGCAACGGCCATCCGGAACTCAGCTTTCGTTTTTGTGGGGAAACCGTCGCGACGCGCGAGGAACTTGGGCTTCCCGAAAAGCTTGATGACCTCGCGCGGCGCCCCAACGGCCTGGTGTTGATCACCGGCCCGACCGGCGCCGGCAAAACCACCACGCTCAACTACCTCGTCGATCTCATCAACAGCGAGCGCCGCTGCAAAATCGTGACCATCGAAGATCCGATTGAGTTCGTGCATCAGAACAAGCGCGCCATCGTGGTGCAGCAGGAAGTGCTGACCGATGTGCGTTCCTTCAATCGCGCGCTCATCCACGTGCTGCGGCAGGATCCGGACGTCATTGTCGTCGGCGAAATGCGCGATCCCGAGGCAATTTCGACCGCGATGACCGCGGCGGAAACCGGTCATTTGGTTCTGGCCACGATGCATTCTCCGAGCGTCGCGCATGCGGTGGAGCGGATCGTGGGCGTGTTCGATGGCAATGCGCAGCGGCAGATCGTGATGCAGATGGCGAACGCGTTGCAGGGAATCATCGCACAGGATTTGCTGCCCGCGGCGGACCGCACACGGCGGGTTCTCGCCTACGAATTGCTGGTAGCGACCGGTGCCGTGCGAAACATCATTCGCGAAAACCAGATGCACCAGATGGAGAATTTGATCCAGACGGGCCGCAAGGAAGGCATGATGCTGATGGACAATTGCCTTCACGACCTCTACTGCAAATGCCTGATCACCTACGACACCGCAGTGAGCCGCGCGAAGCATCCGGACCGGATGATTCAGAAACGCACCTGACGCTTATCCAGGGGAAGACCGGAAAATTGAATTACGCAGGATTGGGGTTTCACATACCTCGTTCCCCTGGGGGCTCCGCAGTTCAGCCGCCGAACCGGACCCACGATTTCGTGCGTTTATCTTCCGGCACTTTGCCGAGGTGCAGCAGCGCCGCGCCCGGCGCAATGACGATCTCCCGGGATGCAACCATCTCCGGCGGAGACGCGATGGCTCGAATCGTCCAGGCAAGCGAGGTGATGGTGCCGTTGAAGCTGTAAGGTTCCGTCGGCAGCCGCAAATCAAACGGTTGCTCCCCGCGGCCGCCAGTTGCCGGCAAGGAACAATGCTGAACCTCGCGCTCATCGCTGATGGCCTTTCCTCCCGTTGACCAGAACAACGAAACGGTGATGGCCTCCGGCACACGATCGAGGCTCCAGACAACGCGGCCCTTCAAGACTTCGCCCGGTTCAAACGCGGTGCGGTTATCATCGAGATCAATGTCGAGGCGATTCATGCAATGACAGGGTTAGGCCGGGAGAACGGTCAGGGGAAATTCCTCGTTCACGTCGGGCCACTTTTCGATTTCGCCATGCACTTGAACCGTCCACACGATCCGGGTGTGATCGCTTTCAAAGGAGTGCATGAGATTGACGGGCATATCGACCAGCACGGTGCCGTTCTGAATTTCCGGCGCGGCGGTGGTGCTCACCAATTCAACGCGAGCGAAGAGGTTTCGATCTGTGGTCCGGTCCTTGCCGCTGCGATACGCGGCTTCCTCCCGCCCCAGCAAATTCACGGTCAATCGCTGGATCAGGTGCGCGCGTCCGGCCACATTCCATTCGACGTGGACGGAGCCGCCAAGCCGCACCGCCGCAGGGCGGAGCTTCACCGTCGGCACCGGATTCCACAGCGACAGAAGACAATAGAAGCACAAGGCAACGAATCCCAAACCGATCACGACAAACGGCACCATGAACAGCGTCAGAAAATAATCCGGATGGCCGCGCTGCCAGCCTTTCACGGCGTCCACAACAAACACCGACACGATCCCGTTCCAGAAGGCCATCACGAACAGGGCCCCCATCAGTTTGGTCAGCGGAGAATATCTTGGTTTCAGAACCAGCTCCGGCTGTTCGGCCAAAGGCTGGGATTCACCCGGTTTGATCCATTCGCCGCGCGCGTTGGCCCGGTAACCTTTCACTCCCACGGCCCACATGCCACCGAGTCCAATGCCCAGAAACAACAGCGAAAACGGAGCCAGAACCCAGATGATTCCCGGAACGCCACGATGCAACACCGCTTCGTGCGGATTTTCTGGATTTACAAAACACTTCCGCAATGACCCGCGTGGATAACGCTCAACGATCTCCCGTTTCCCATCGTAGCCGCTCGAAGAACCACCCAGAAAATCGTATCGCTCCGCCTCGTGCGAGCTGCCGTTGAATTGGTAGCGATAGACAATATGCGGGCTGTAGGTGGTGCCATCGCTGTCCGTGTGATGCCGCACTTCGCTGGAGAGAATCACGCATTCCACCTGTGGCCATTGCTTCGCCTGATAAACCCGGAGCAACGGGCGAATGGTGGTGAATACGAGCGCCAGCACGCCGGCCAGCGCAAAGATCGAAAAGAAGAACACCAAGCCGCGCCGGCTCATGGGCCGATCCGAACCCGCGCGCCGTCTGCCGGACTTGAAGGAAACACCCATTGCGGCCCGTTATGCGAAAGCTGCTGGGAGAAGACAAGCGGCATTTGGGAACCCACATGTGCGAACTTGGAACCTTGGGATCCCACCAACGCGATCTTCAGGTTCCAATTTCATTCGAACCGGCGTGCGCCCGCGATCACCGCCATCCCAATTTCCCAGCGAATTCAACGACGCAACTTCGCGTGTCGGAAGCAATCGACGGTGTGGTCATTGACCATTCCCACCGCTTGCATGAACGCATAACAAATCGTGGACCCCACAAACTTGAAGCCGCGCTTCAACAGGTCTTTGCTCATGGCATCCGACTCTGCGGAGCGCGCAGGAATCTCCTTCAACGATCTTCTTCCATTCTGGATCGGAATCCCGCCAACGAACTTCCAGATGTAGGCGTCGAAACTGCCGATCTCCTTCTGCACGGCGAGGAAGGCTCGGGCATTCCGGATCGTGGATTCAATCTTCAGCCGGTTCCGGACAATTCCCGGATCAGCCATCAGCTTTGCGACCTTTGCCGGGGTGTATTTCGCGATCTTGACGGCGTCGAAGTTGTCAAACGCCCGGCGATAGTTTTCGCGCTTCTTGAGAATCGTGATCCAGCTCAAGCCAGCTTGCGCGCCTTCGAGGATCAGCATTTCAAACAGCCGCTGATCGCCATGAACAGGCACGCCCCATTCCGTGTCGTGGTAAGCAATGTAAAGATCACCTTGGGCCCAACTGCAGCGGTTCATGTCATTTCAATCTGGGTGAGGCGCTTGAAAACTGCCTGTCTTCAGGAAGCGAGCGGTTGCAGAAATTACCAACGAGCGTTTCATGATCATGGGATGAGTCACAGGCAGAACGAGGTGTTCCTTCATCCCGCAGACTTTTGTTCGTTCAACGGAAACTTTCCCATCGTCGGGCCCCGGAATCATCAAACTGTTGATCCAGTTAATCGAACGCTTCCCAGCAATCACTCCGAGTTCGAACGTCACCGGCCCCAAACGATTCGGGATCGAGTTCACATCGGTTCCCAGTTCGCCCCCCGCGGGACCGTTGATCCAATTGAACAAACGCCAGCCTTTCAAACGATCCACGACCTCGCTTCCCTGGTTCGGCGGCGCCAGCATAACGACGCGGCCAAGCTTCGGCACTGGATGCGTTTCAACGTGGACGCGAACTAGCAACCCGCCGAGCGAATGCGTGACGAAATGTATTTGATCGCAGGATTTGACCTCCGGCCGGGCAAGGACTTCACCGATTGCGATTGAAGTCAGCGTTTTGATGTCGGCGGTGCGGGAAGGGTAGGTCCAATTGACAACCACATAACCAGCGCCCTGCAGCTCCCGCTCAAGCTTCCGCATGCTGGCAGAAGACCGTGCAAG
>CAMLLE010000067.1 GCA_946480555.1 uncultured Verrucomicrobia subdivision 3 bacterium | reverse complement strand
GTTGCTCATCATCAAGGCCGTTCTAATGGTCGGGGCGACCCACTGGTTTGCCCAGCAGCGCTACCGCTGGCAGTTGCATCGCGAGTACGCAATGCGAATGCTGCGGTTTGGCTGGCCGCTGCTGCTCAACGGCTTTGTCACTTTCTTCATGGTTCGAGGCGATCAGTTCATCGTGGCAAGCTTCTGCTCCATGTCAGACCTCGGTGCTTATGCAGCCGCTGCTTCTCTCGCGACGGTTCCGACACTCTTTTTCACGGGGATGTTTGCGTCAGTGATGCTCCCGGTCATGGCAAAGGTCCAGGACGATCCGGTCACATTTACAAGAAGGTATGGGCTGATCGTCGCTGCCATCAGCGCCTTTTCCGCTGCCTATGGGGCCTGCATTGTCGTGGGCGCAGAAGCAATGATGCGTCTGGTATTTGGAAAGCAATATGAAGGAGCGGGCATCGTCCTCGCGTGCCTCGCAGCCGTGAATGCTATCCGTAACATTCGACTGGCTTCAGCCATTGCAGCCATCGCCAAAGGCGATTCAGCGAATCAGGTGATTTCAAATTTCTGGGGCGGCACTTCGCTGATTCCGGCGCTGGCGCTGGCTGTGGCTGAAATGCCACTCTGGATGGTAGCGTGTTCTGGACTTTTCGGAGAAATCTTCGCCTGCACGGCATCGTTCCGCCGATTGAAGCAACGGGATGGCCTTCCGCTCAAATGCAGCGTCGTTCCAACTCTTCTGGTCGTCGCAACTGTGAGCGTAGCGGCGATGGCCACGTACTTCACAGGGCTCCACCAAACGCACGTGCTGCTGGCAATCGCATGTTCCTTGGTGGCCGGCGGTCTGGCTGCGGGCGCTCTGGTCGGGACACTTCCGGAGGCGAGGCGTGAAGCGAAGAACTCTTTTCGGTATCTTGGCACGCTTCGCGGCCGGAACCTATTTTCGCTGTTGAAGGAGTTGCGGATGCGCGGTAAACCACAAACTTGAGACTGCCGCATTTGGCATCAAGAAGACAGCGCACCCAATTCAAGCCCGATGAAATTTGAATTTCTGAAAATCGCGTTGACTCTTGCGGCGGGCACGCTGGCGTTTCCAATCCTGGGCCACCCGGACCATTCGCACGGCGATGCCTTGACGCTCCAACACAAGATTTCTCAGTACGGCATCACTTGGATCTTTGACAAACCGACGCCAACTGGGCGGTTCGTCAATGGCGACTGGTATGTCGTGGGACCAGTCACTATCGTGGAAATCGATCCCAAGCCATTGTTTGGAACAGAGGTTCCGGAAAATGAACTGGGCAAGCGAGAAAAAGCCCGCGCGGCCGGGCGTTACATACGGAACGGGTCGATGCTCAATCCGCCCGCACGCCAGGAAGCCGCCTACGACAGCGGCATCCGTAATTTTTTCAAACCGGATCTGGCCGCCACCCTCCCAGTGCAGATGAAGCCTGGCGACTGCCTGGTTTCAACCATAAGCCTCAACGTCGGGGAGAAATCTCAGTTCGCCTATCATTCCTATGGTTACCGCGAACACCACGACGACAGTCCGGTCAAGACCGCTGCGATTCTGACGTGTGTGGCGGAAGCACAGCCTGCCGATGCTTTTCGTCCATCCTACGGTGACCGATCTCAGAAGATTTACCTGGCCCGAAATTTAAGACGCGGCTTGCTACCACGATTAAAGCCTCCGGGACCGGTGCCAGACGTCAGAAAGTGGGCCGGCATATTTCAACGCCCATGGGTGAACTCCTGCTTTTTTGGTTTTGATCATCCCATGGAGAACATGCCGCACTACGGCCAATGGGTGGGAGAAGCCCAATCCATGGCAGGCCTGATTCTGTTACTCGATCTGCCAGCGGAACAAAAGGAACCGTTGCTGGTGAACGTGGTTCAGGTGGGAATTGATTATTGGGGCCTCATTCGCAATGGACATCCCGGATGGCAGGGTTGGGGCGGGCATGGCAGCGGTAGGAAATTCCCGATTGTCTTTGCCGGCCTTCTGCTCGGTGACGATGCAATGGCGTCGCCCACGCGGACGTATCCAAAAGTAGAATTTGGTGAAGACAACCAAACCATGTATGGCAAGGGCTGGACCGGGGCAAAAGCTCTCTTCGCCGGACATTCAGGCATTCAGCGCGCGTCCGGAAAGCCGGAACGTCCCAAATGGGGGCCTTACGAGCATCTGCATCCCTCGGAATGGAATGCTTCCCAATGGCAGAGCGAAGGCTACCGCCGGGCGAACACCAGCAGCGCCTGGGTGGGCCAGGCGCTCGCGCTCAGGCTGCTAAAAGCGGAAAAACAATGGAGCCACGATGCTTTCTTCGATTACGTCGATCGCTGGATGACAGAAGAAGACCGCGAGAATCGGCGCATTATCTCGAAGCATCACCCGGAAGCAAAGTTGGAGGAGCGAAAATTCTCTCATCAAGGCTACCTGTGGGAACCGTTTGTGAAAGCGATGTGGACCACCTACCGCGGAACAATTGAAACGAACTCGACTGTGGCCAGGCCTGATAAAGATTCTGATCTGAACCGATAATCCGGTTTCACCCCAACCAATCCACCACCTCCTTTTCATCGAGAATGGCAACCATCGTCATTGGCGCGGACATTTGTCCGATTGAAGGCAACCGTCCCTATTTCATTTCCGGCGATTCCAGGAGTCTGTTCAATGATTTGTTGCCGGAACTGCAAAGCGCAGATCTCGTCATCGCCAATCTCGAATGCCCGCTCATCGACAAACCATCGCCCATTGCGAAAACCGGCCCCACGTTTGGCGAACCGAGCGCTTGCATCAATGGGATCAAGGAGGGAGGCATCGATGTAGTTTGTCTGGCAAACAATCACATCATGGATCACGGCCCTTCAGGCTTGAGAAACACGATGGCAGTTTGTGCCCAGGCCGGAGTTGGGACTGTAGGGGCCGGCGCGAATCTAGAAGCAGCCAGGACGATTCTCATCCGAAAGGCTGGCAGCTTTCGGATTGGCATTCTCGCGATGGCGGAACACGAGTTTTCCATCGCCACAGGAAACGATTGGGGAGCGAATCCGCTGGATATAATTGATTTTGTCCGCAACGTGCAGGCGCGGCGCGAAGAGTTCGATTACCTCATCGTCCTGGTGCATGGTTCCGCCGAGTTCCTCGTTCCCACACCACGGATTAAGAACACCTGCAGGTTCATGATCGAAATGGGCGCCAACGCAGTCGTCGTTCAACACCCACACTGCCTTGGTGGATGGGAAGACTACCGCGGTGGCCACATCATTTACGGGCAGGGAGCTTTGGTGATGGACGAGGCGATTTATCGCAGCCGACGTTCGTTTCATGAAGGGTTTCTGGCGAAACTGATCGTGGCAGCCCCACGCAAAGCCAGGCTGGAAATCGTTCCCTTTGAGCAATCGAGTCCGGTACCCGGGGCCCGGCGGCTTACCGGTGAAAAGGCGGCGACTTTCCAGCGTGAATTGGCGAGGCTCTCCGATGAGGTTCTTGATGACGCCAAGTTGCAGGCTCGCTGGGTCGAGTTTTGCCGGGAACGCCGCTTCAGCTACATGAGCGGTCTTCTGGCTTACAATCGCGTTCTTCGGAAACTCAATTCGCGCGGCCTTTTGCTCAAGCTGCTCTGCGGACGCAAAGCCATGCTCGGAATCAAGAATGCAATTCGGTGCGAGACTCATCGTGAGGCGCTTGAAACCATCTTTCGCGAGCGCATGCTCGACTCATGAAATCCGCCGGGGCAGCCCGCAATCTGGATGAGAGTGCAGCCAAAACGCCCGGATCGTTGCGCCGCCGGCGCCTGTGGGGATTGGTTGTCTGGAAGGAACATTGGACGCTTTCCCGGCGAGCGATTCTGCTGGCAATCGGAGCGACAGCCGCACTCGGAGCTGTCTTGATTTCGCAGGCTTATGCCTTCCTGGCAATCAGGCAACCCCAAGGCAAGGGTATTCTGATTGTAGAAGGTTGGATCCCTCCGTATTGCGTCCATCATGTGGCGAAGGTCTTTGCCTTGGGAGACTATCGGCAGGTCGTCATCGTGCGCGCTCTTTACGAAGGCGAACCTGGTGTTTTGCATGGACAGAATGCAGGCGAATACATCAGGACCGTACTGGCTCGAAACGGCGTTCCGGACGAGAAGCTGCAATTAATACTGTTCCCCGGACACCAGCGCGACCGCACTTATCACTCAGCGCTGGCTGTGAAGCGATGGTTCAGTGAACGTGGCGAATCACCGGACAACCTGGACATCGCAACACTCGGCCCCCATGCGAGACGATCACGATTGCTTTATCAGCGGGCATTTGGAGCTGGGATTCAGATCGGCGTGTGCGCGTTGGACAATCCGCATTACGACGGTTCCCGCTGGTGGCGGTCCAGCGAAGGTACGCGCGAAGTCTTAAGCGAATCGCTCGCCTATCTATATTGTCGCGTGGTGTCAAAATCCGATTAGCATCCCGACCATGATCGGGATTGCCTCCGGGCACGGGAAATCTGAAACTCCCGTCCTAGATGTTTCACTCGAACCTAGTTTCAGACTTTCCGTGTTTCCTTGACGCGAAACCATATTAACCATCGAAATCATTCTATGCAGCCCACCATCAGCAAGCCTGCACCACATCAAACCTCCCCATCAACCTCCAGCCCATCCGAACGCAAATCGACCATCAGCGTTGGCATCGTTGGCTTGGGTTACGTCGGATTGCCGCTATCGCTCCAATTCGCAAAAACCGGGGTAACGGTGCTGGGGCTTGATATTGACCCCGCCAAGGTGGAAGCACTGAATCAGGCGCAAAGTTACATCAAACACATTGAATCCTCGGCGATCGCGGAAGCCGTCCGTCAGAAAACATTTTCAGCCACGACTGACTTCAGCCGGGTAGCCGAATTGGATGCGGTCATCATTTGCGTACCCACGCCGCTGAACAAGAACCGCGAACCAGACATCTCCTACATTCTGGCAACGGGCGAATCAATCGCCCCGCATCTGAAAAAGGGTGCGCTCGTCGTTCTCGAATCCACCACTTACCCTGGAACAACCGATGAGGATCTTCGCGCGGTGTTGGAGAAGAGGTCGGGGCTCAAAGCCGGAGTGGATTTTCATCTGGCCTTTTCACCGGAACGTGAAGATCCGGGCAACCCGGACAGCAAGGTCGCCAGCATACCAAAGGTCATTGGCGGCTTTACTCCAGCCTGTTTGGAAAAGGCAAAGGAGCTTTACTCGGCGGCCATCAAAACCTTGGTGCCGGTATCATCCTGTCGTGCGGCCGAAGCCACAAAACTCCTCGAGAACACCTTCCGCGGAGTCAACATCGCGCTGGTCAACGAATTGAAGGTTGTTTACTCCGCCATGGGCATTGATGTGTGGGAGGTCATCAATGCGGCGAAGACCAAGCCTTTTGGATTCATGGCGTTCTATCCGGGACCAGGTCTTGGCGGTCACTGCATCCCGATCGATCCGTTCTACCTCACCTGGAAAGCCCGTGAATTCGGGCAGCACACTCGGTTCATTGAACTGGCGGGCGAAATCAACACGGCCATGCCCGAGTATGTTGTCCATCGTGCCGCGGAAGCGCTCAATGAAGACTGCAAACCCGTGAAAGGCAGCCGTGTGCTGGTCGTGGGACTCGCCTATAAAGCCGACGTTGATGATGAGCGCGAATCTCCCAGCTACGTGCTGATGGAAATGCTCAAACAGCGCGGTGCCACAGTCGATTATTACGATCCGTTCGTCCCGGTGATTCGCCCGACGCGTGAACATGCGCACTGGGCCGGCACCAAGTCTGTCGATTGGAATCGGAAGACCATCGAAAGTTACGATCTGATCCTGATTTCGACCCGCCACAGCAATGTGAACTACCAGGAACTGGCTGACTGGGCATCATGTGTGGTGGATACGCGCAATGCGATGTCCGGAATCAAAGGCAAGGCGCGAATCTGGAAAGCCTGATTTCGCACCACGTCAGCTGAAGCACGTTTGACGGCATTTCGCCAATAGGAGCGATTGCTGATCCACTCCATTGGCGCGACACGTCGCGCCCACCTTCTTTGTGATAGCAGAATCGTTAAAACTGATCCCGCACCCCGGATCTGTCGCCGATTATGGTGAGTCGGAAATGGCCGCTGGCCAGAAGGTCGTGTTGCAGAATGGCTTTTGGTGGCGGCAGGTTCGGCCCTTCTTTTTCCGACCCCTGTTAACATTTCGAGAATACACCCCTGACCAGATTCCAACCCCGTTTAGTTCGGTATTCGGTGGGGTTCAACATGTTGTTCCAGCACCTGCAAATTCCAAAAAAGCCAACTCGCGCCTGAGCTTTCTAATGTGCGAGAACGCTGCCCTCTACACCCAGGACTGCTTGGATTACAATCGCCGAAGACAACTTCGCCTCGCCTCACGCCGATTTTCAATGCGCCCCGTCGTGGACGCGCAGGAACTCGCCCAGGCGCACGGTGCTTATTTGTCTTTCTTTGATCGCACGGGTTACACCGTGCTGTCAGAGCGGCGAACGTTGGACGGATTCCGTGCGTGGGCCGAGGTTGTGTTTCAGCATCCGCCCGTTCTCGTGCTGGGTGCCTACGATCAGGATGAACTCGTAGCCGTTTCTGTCTCGCGACCTGTGGAAGACACCTTCATCTACTCCACTTTTTTCGCGCGCTCCGAGGCACTGAAACTTCACGTCTCAGATCTGATGCTACATTCTGTTCGCGAAGTCGCTGCACATGTGCCTGGCATCCGGCAGGTCTTCTGCGGAATGCACCACGGCGGTCAAGGCACTGATGGCTTTTACCGGCTGCGTGGAGCCACCTTGCTCACGCGGCCCGCATATTTGAATCTGAACCCAGCCACGAACTTTCTGCTCCGTAGCTTCCTCCCGGGAGTTTACTCCAAGATGCTCGGAGTTCCGGCAGATGAGACATCGTCCGGTGAGATTACCAGGAACAAGGTCGCGCTAGAATCAAAGGCAGAACTGCAAGGTCCGGAGCAACTCAGGCCATGAAGACCGTGCAATCAGGCGCCCCGCCAGCTGCGCCCTCCCATTCCAGCGGTGAGAAATTCCGGATCTTGCGCGATGCTGAAGCGTCGGATTCTCAATGGGACAGTTTCTTGGAGGCGAATCCTCTAGGTCAGTTTCAGCAAAGCAGCAAATGGGGAGCAGTGAAGTCCCAGGAAGGCTGGTTTCCTTTTCGAGTCAAAATCTGTTCCGAAATTGGGATTGAGGCCGGCTTTCAACTACTTTGGAAGCATGGCCGGTTCGGCCGAATCGGCTACATCAGCAAAGGACCGGTCCTCCGCACCGAAGATCCCGCGATGGTCCAACTCGCACTTCAGCACTTGACGGATGCGGCACGGCAACTTCGGCTCCGTGCTCTGATTGTTCAGCCGCCTGATTTCAGCCGCATCGGTTCCTCCGACCTGTTGTCTCGCGGATTCTCTGACGCGCCAGTCCCGTCGGTTATCGATGCGACATTGCTGTTGGATACGAGCAGCGAAATCACTGCAATTGAAAATGCCATGAGTGGTCGCTTGCGGGCTGAAGGCCGACAGGCGGTAAAGCGGGGGGTGCGCATCGTGCGAGGCGAAATTGCAGACATACCGCTTTTTTTCGATCTGATGTGTGTTACCTGCAAACGCCAGGGAGCGACGCCGAATCCGTCCCGCGCTGATCTTGTCGAAGCTCTTCTTCAAAGTTTTCCATCTAACGCCCACCTTTGGATGGCTCTTTGGAATGAGAAGAAGGTTGCAGGACTTCTCACGGTTGGCTTCGGCGATAGACTGACTTTCTGGAAAAAGGGTTGGAGTTCCGAAGGAAAGGAAGCCCATCCCAACGTGCTGCTGCACCTCGAAGTGATCCGATGGGCGAAGAAGAGCGGATTCAAGTCGATCGACTTCGTCGGCGTGGACCGGGAAATTGCAGAAACACTGTTGAATGGGCAAAACCTCACAGATGCGCACCTCAGGTCACGCCATCTATTCAACCTCCGGCTGGGTGCAAAGCCTCATTTGCTCCCTCGCGCCCATGTTTTTATTCCCCAGCCCATCCTGCGAATGGCTTTTTCCGTCCTTCAAAAGACCTCAAAAGGGCGCCATTTCCTGCGGAAGCTGGGTAAGGCAGCGTAAATTCGACGGATTTCTGTTCAATCAATGGGGAGCGGTTTCCGTCGGTGATCTTTACAGCCACGAAAAACATTTATAACCACTTGCTTCACAGCCTCTTGCAATCGCTTTTCACATCACTAGTGCGGGCACTTGTCGGGGCTACATACAAGGTCAGGTCCGGTTTCTCCGCAGAAAGAGGTTGTTCTCCGATTATTTTTCGCCATTTTTCGAAAGGATTCCGTGAATCTGAAATCTGTCTGGAATGTTGGCACGCTGTTCGCTAATTGGGCACTCGAACGGAACTTCAAAGTATAAAAGTATGAAAAAACTACTTCTTGCGATTACGGCAGCAACCGTCCTCCTCGGTACGAACGCCCACGCGGTTGTCGTCACGGTGGATCGGGTGGCTGGTTATTACTCTGGTCACGGCGGCGAATTCACCATTAGCCCTGCTGTCAATACAGGTGTTGGCTATGCAGCGTCAGTGCTGGTTGCGAATCGGTTTGGCGTCATCGGCCATCAATCGTTTTGCTTGGAAGCCAACTCAGGGCTGAGCATCCCGGGCATCTATAACGCTGCGATCAACTCTGCTGCAATCAGCGGCGGTGTATCGGGCGGCAATCCTGATCCGCTTTCGCTCGGCTCTGCGTGGTTGTACTACCAGTTCGCAAAGGGCACTCTGAGCGGCTACAACTACACACCAGGTGTTGGACGTGAGGGTTCCGCTGCAGAACTTCAGGCTGCTTTGTGGCAGCTGGAAGGCGAAATCACAGGTCAGAACACCGGAAACAATCAATTCTTGGCGCTCGCAAGTTCGACTCTGGCGCTGGATTTGACCGGCCTTGCGGCTGACAATAATGGCACCTATCGAGTTGGTGTGCTGAACCTCTGGAGCCTTCGGGGCGAAGAGCGGCAGGACCAGCTTACCCTTGTCCCGGATGGCGGATCCGCCTTGATCCTCCTCGGACTCGGAATGAGCGGCTTGGCCATGGTTTCCCGCAAGCTCCGCGCCTAAGGCGTTGAGAGTCTCCTAAAGCGAAGTTCCATTTAAAATGAGGGGCAGCACGAAAGTGCTGCCCCTCATTCCGTACAAAAGAGGAAGACTGTTGTCCAACGGCCCTCCCCCACTCCGACCCCAGCTTCGTGGTTGACAATCAAGAGTCAAGTCGGCCAACACTCCACAAGTCGCAGCACGGGACCGATACCACGACACGACCGCTCAGGAAATCATTGGGCTGAACCTCACTGAGAAATCAATCCGCATGAAGATTGGAACCATCGCACCACGCAAAAACATCAGCACCAGCGTTCCTCATATTCAAGTCCGGTCGTTTTTCGCGACTGTGGCGGCATTAACCTCGATTGCACCAGCGGCAGCGCAATCAGTGATCGTACCGCCCACGACGCCGACGGTTTCTGCGCCAGCGACCGCCTCAACCGTGACGGCAGCAGGAGATTCCACCGTCGATGGTTCTGGGATTCTACCAGAATCCCTGACTCCGGGGCTGCCATTTGCGTGGCGGAAGTTTGTATTTCGGCCAAGCGCGTCCTACCGATTCACTTACGGAAACGGCATTCGATCCTCAACCAATGGCGCACAGAACACGGTAATTCAGACAATTTCCCCGGGAATGTTCATTCATATGGGCCCGCGTTGGTCACTTGATTATTCCCCGAGCATCACGCTTTACTCGGATAAAAACTTCAAAGACACCGTCAACCATACTGCGAAGCTATCCGGAAACGCCAATTACGAAGATTGGACGTTTCGCACGGGCCTTAGCGCAAAGATTTCTTCCGACCCTCAAACGGAAACCGCCGAACAAACGGACCAGCAGGATTACGGTTTGAATCTCAGTGCCCTTCGCCAGCTCAACAGCGATTTCAGCCTGGATCTTTCCGGCACCGCAGGGATGCGACTGACCTCCCGATTCACAGATTCCCGGACTTATTCAACCACTGGTTGGCTGAACCGACA